>NZ_JANX01000525.1 GCF_000767795.1 Inquilinus limosus MP06
GGCGACGCAGCGCAGGGTCTCGCCCTCATGCTTGACGTCCACCTCCCGGGTGGCGCGCAGCGAGGCGATCGCCATCGACCGGGCGGTGGCGCCCTGGAAGGCGGTGCGGCGCACGCTCTGCTGCAGCAGCTCGTCCATCAGCCCGACCAGCGGCTCATGGCCCTCGCGCGGCAGGTGATCGGCCTTGGTGGCGGCGAACAGCACGCGGCGGATCCGGCTCTCGAACGGCCACAACCAGTTGATGCCGCCGGTCTTGAAGCAGGTCAGGATGTCGTCCATGGCCCGGCCCAGATCCTCCAGGCTCTCCGGCCCGGCCGCGAGATGGGCCAGCAGGTCGACCAGCACGATCTGGCGGTCCAGCCGGCTGAAATGGTCGTTGAAGAAGGGGCGGATCACTTTGGCCTTGTAGGCCTCGAACCGCTCCTCCATCAGCCGCCACAGCGACCCGCGGGGCGTGTCTCGCGGCCGCGGCAGCGGGCAGAAGGTGAGGGCGGGGGACCCTTCCAGGTCGCCCGGCAGCAGGAAGCGGCCGGGCTGCAGCCGGCTCAAGGGAATGGCATGGGTGCGGCAGCCGCGCAGATAATCGGTATAGAGCCGCGCCGCCTCGATCGCGTCGGTCTCCTTCGCAGGGCCGGCGGGGTCGAGCGTCGCGATGGCGTCGCGCCAGGGCTGGGACAACGGCGCGCGGACGCCGGTGCCGGCCAGGGCCAGCGTCTCCTCGGCCCAGCCGGAATAGTCGCGCTCCAGCAGCGGCAGGTCGATCAGCCACTCGCCCGGATAGTCGAAGATGTCGAGATGCAGCACCTGGTCGCCCAGCAGGCTGCGCAAGCCCCCCTTGGGCGCGAAGCGCAGCGACAGCCGCAGCTCGGCGATGTTGCGGGTGCCGGGCGGCCAGTCCGGATACCCGCCGGTGCCGGTCAGCCGCGCCACCGCCTCCTCATAGGGGAAGCGCGGCAGCTCCGGATGCGGCTGCGGCCGCAGCACCGCGGCGCGCAGCCGGTCCTCGGCCACGGCGTCGAGCAGGCCGAAGCGCCGCGGATCGGTCAGCCCATGCACCAGCGCGGCGATGAACACCGATTTGCCGGCGCGGCTCAGCCCGGTGACGCCGAGGCGGATGCGACGGTCGAACAGCTCGCCGGCCCGATCGAGAAGGTCGGTGGGAAACAGCTCCATGAACGGGCGGCGGACTCCGGTGGCCTGGGACGGACAGCCGCGGATCAAACCATACGCGTGGCCTTCACGCGTATGGATAATTTGATCCGCAACTTAACGCACGGGGTTTCGGACCTGACGCTGTCAGGACCGAAACCCCAGGGCCCATGTGCGATTGCCGCGTCTCCGCTTCAACCCGCGCATGGCCCGCGGGTTGCATCTTCGGCCGCGATCCGCCATTCCTCGACGGTCGCGCCGGGTGGGGGAGCGGTGTTCTTTTTCCTGTCGAAGCTGATCTGGTTCTTCGTCCAGCCGCTCGGCCTCCTGCTGCTGGGGCTGCTGCTGGCCACGGCCGGGTTCCTGTACCGCTCCCGCCGTCTGGCCCGGCGGCTGGTGATGGCGCTGACCCTGGCCTTCGCCGCCATCTGCGTGCTGCCGGTCGGCGACCTGATGATCCTGCCGCTGGAGAACCGCTTCGCCAAGCCGCGGGAGCTGCCGGCCACGATGGAGGGAATCATCGTCCTGGGCGGGGCGGAGCAGAATGTCCTGTCCGGCGCCCGGGGCGAGCCGATGCTGAACGGCGCCGGCGAGCGGCTGTTCGCCGCGCTTGACCTCGCCCGCCGCTTTCCGGAGGCGCAGATCGTGTTCTCCGGCGGGCTCGGCGACCCGTGGAACGGCATCCCGCCGCAATCCGATATCTTCCGCGACGTCATGCTGATGGCCGGGGTGCCCGAGCAGCGGCTGCTGCTCGAGGGCCAGGCCCGCAACACCGACGAGAACGTGCTGCTGCTGAAGCAGATGGTGCAGCCCCAGCCCGGGCAGAACTGGGTGGTGGTCACCAGCGCCTATCACATGCCGCGGTCGATGGGGCTGTTCGCCAAGGCCGGCTGGAAGGTGGTGCCCTGGCCGGTCGACTATCGCGGCCTGCCGCCGACGCTGCTGCCTCGGGCGGACCTGGTCGAGCAGATCGACGTGCTGAACATCGCCATGCATGAATGGATCGGCCTCGTCGCCTACTGGACCACAGGCCGCATCGACACCCCGTTTCCCGGCCCCTGATCGGCGGCTATAGCTGGGGCATCGCCGTCCGGAGGATCGCTGTGGCCGCCCCCGACTTCCCGCCCGAGTTCCACGACCGCTTCGCCGATCTGCTGCGCTGGCGCCGCGACGTCCGCCGCTTCCGCCGCGACCCGCTGCCGCCCGGGCTGCTCGACCGGCTGCTGGACCTCGCCTGCCTCGCCCCCTCGGTCGGCAACAGCCAGCCCTGGCGCTTCGTGCTGGTCGAGGATGCGGTGCGGCGGGCGGCGGTGCGATCCGTGTTCAGCCGGTGCAACGCCGATGCCGCCTCCGGCTACGAGGGCGAGCGCGCTGTCCACTACCGCCGGCTGAAGTTGGCGGGGCTGGAGGAGGCGCCGGTCCAGCTCGCCGTGTTTTGCGACCGGTCGACCGGGCAGGGGCACGGGCTCGGCCGCCAGACCATGCCGGAGACGCTGGACCATTCCGCCGTCACCGCCATCCACACGCTGTGGCTGGCCGCGCGGATCGAGGGCGTCGGCCTCGGCTGGGTCTCGATCCTGGAGCCGGAGGCGGTGGCGGCGCTGCTCGACGTGCCGCCCGAATGGCATCTCGTCGGCTATCTCTGCCTCGGCTTTCCCGAATCGGAGGAATCGGTGCCCGAGCTGGAGCGCGAGGGCTGGCAATCCCGCCTCGGCGCCTGCCGCGCCGTGCTGCGGCGCTAGCGGCCCGGCTTGACACCCGAGCGACCGCTGGACGATTGTATCCAGGAAGATACAAATGTTTTGCGTCGGCGCGGACAAGGTCTCGCCGGCGAATGGGCATGACAGATCGGAAAGGGAGGCGAACCCAATGAAGAAGCTGTTGTTCTCCGGCGCCGCGATCGCCGCGCTGCTCACCGCCGGCCAGGCCATGGCCTGGAGCCTGAAGGAGGCGGCCGAGCCCTACAAGGGCACCACGATCAAAGCGATCTTCCTTGATCGGCCGGGCTATCGCGCCGCGATCCAGCTGCTGCCGCAGTTCGAGCAGGAGACCGGGATCAAGGTCGAGTACGAGATCCTGCCCTATGAGAACAGCCGCGAGCGCGAAGTCCTTGATTTCACGGCCGGCGGCGAGATCGACGTGGTCCTGACCGACGTCGTCTGGATCGGCGAATACGCCGACAGCGGCTGGCTGGTGCCGCTGAAGACATTCACCGAGGATCCGGCCCTGGCCGATCCGGCGCTGAACCTGAAGGGCTTCTTCCCGATCCTGCTGGAGAGCTTCGGCACCTGGAACAAGGAGCTGTACGGCCTGCCCTTCGACAACTATTCGGGCCTGCTGTTCTACAACAAGTGCATGCTCAAGGATGCCGGCTTCGACAAGCCGCCGGCCACATGGGACGAGCTGCTGACCACTTACGGGCCGAAGCTGACCCATGACGGCAAGTACGCCTATGCCCTGCAGTCGCGCCGCGGCGAGACCCAGTCGGCCGACAGCTTCATGCGCGTGCTGTGGCCCTTCGGCGGGTCGCTGCTGAACGCCGACTTCAAGTCCAATCTCACCTCGGCGGAGTCACAGAAGGGGCTGAAGTTCCGGCAGGATCTGATGAAGTACATGCCCCCGGGCATCGTCGACTACGACCACGCGGAATCGGTCAACGCCCTGGCCCAGGGCCAGGTGGCGATGATCACCGAATGGTCGTCCTTCTATTCGACGCTGGTCGACCCGGCGACGTCGAAGCTGGGCGACTGCCTGGGCGTCGCCACCGAGCCGAAGGGCGAGGCCGGGCTGAAGCCGGCGCTGGGCGGCTTCTCGCTCGGCGTCGCGTCGCAGGCGAGTGAGGCGGAGCAGAAGGCCTCCTGGCTGTTCATCCAGTGGATCACCTCCGAGGCGATGGCCAAGCCCTATGTCGAGGCCGGCGGCGTCTCCGGCCGCACCGCGGTCTATGACGACCCGGCGATCAAGGCGAAATACGCCTTCGTCGAGCCGACGGTGGCGTCCTGGCAGGGCGGCGTGCCGTCCTTCCGGCCGCGCTTCCCGGAATGGCCGGCGATCTCCGAGATCGTCGCCGAGTTCGGCACCAAGATCATGCTGGGCGAGGAGACCACCGAATCCGGCGCCCAGAAGATCGGCGAGCGCATGGAGGCCGTGCTGCAGAAGGCCGGCTACTATGACGGCAAGAAGGACAAGCTGCAGTAAGCTCTCGGCCTGAGAGGCCGGGCCACCCCCTCGCCCGGAACCGCTGCGCGGTTCCGACCTCTCCCCAAGGAAGAGGTGAACTTTCCCTCTCCTCGGGGAGAGGGAGGGGCCCGCGGCGAAGC
>NZ_JANX01000526.1 GCF_000767795.1 Inquilinus limosus MP06
GGGCACCGCGCTTCCTCGACCTGCCGCCGCTCCTCTCCCGCGCCGCGGCGGAGCTGGGGGAGCATGACGTGCTGGTCGACCGGCTGACCCGGGCGCTGGCCGAGGAATTGCCGCTGCTGGTCCGCGACGGCGGCTTCATCGCCCCCGGCTACCTGCCGGAGCTGGACGAGGTCCGCACCCTGCGCGACGAATCCCGCCGGCTGATCGCGGCGCTGCAGCAGCGCTACGCCGACGAGACCAAGATCCAGAACCTCAGGATCCGCCACAACAACGTCATCGGCTATCACATCGAGGTCTCGGCCAATCAGTCGGACAAGCTGCTGCAGCCGCCGCATGCCGGCACTTTCATCCATCGCCAGACCATGGCCTCGGCGATGCGCTTCACCACGGTGGAGCTGAGCACGCTCGAGCGCTCGATCGCCGAGGCGGCGGACAAGGCGCTGGCGCTGGAGCTGCGCCTGTTCGCCGACCTGGTGAGCGAGGTCACCGGCCGGGCCGAGGCGATCTCCGGCGCCGTACGTGCCCTGGCGTGCTTCGACGTCGCGGCCTCGCAAGCCGAGCTGGCGGTCGAGCGCCGCTACTGCCGGCCGAAGGTGACCGGCGGCACCGGCTTCCGCATCAAGGGCGGCCGCCACCCGGTGGTCGAGATCGCCCTAGCCGAGGCCCAGGCCGGCCCCTTCGTCGGCAATGACTGCGACCTGTCGGAAGACCGTCGGCTGTGGCTGCTGACCGGCCCGAACATGGCCGGTAAGTCGACCTTCCTGCGCCAGAACGCGCTGATTGCGGTCTTGGCCCAGATGGGCGGCTTCGTGCCGGCGGAGGAGGCGGAAATCGGCGTGGTCGACCGGCTGTTCAGCCGCGTCGGCGCCGCCGACGACCTGGCCCGCGGCCATTCCACCTTCATGGTCGAGATGGTGGAGACGGCGGCGATCCTGAACCAGGCCGGTCCGCGGGCGATGGTGATCCTGGACGAGATCGGCCGCGGCACCGCCACCTTCGACGGCCTGTCGATCGCCTGGGCCTGTGTCGAGCATCTGCACGAGACCACGCGCTGCCGGGCCCTGTTCGCCACCCATTACCACGAGCTGACGGCGCTGCAGGCGCGGCTAAAGCACCTGGCCTGCCACACCATGCGGGTGAAGGAGTGGCAGGGCGACATCGTCTTTCTGCATGAGGTCGCGCCGGGCACGGCCGACCGCTCCTACGGCATCCATGTCGCTCGGCTGGCCGGGCTGCCCGCTGCCGTGGTCGGCCGGGCGCAGGAGGTGCTGGAGGCGCTGGAGGCGGGCAAGGAAGGCCGCAGCGTCGCCCGTCTGGTCGACGACCTGCCGCTGTTCTCGGCCGCGGCCGCGCGCCCGACATCGGTGGCGGAAGCGGCGCCCAGGGGCCCGTCGGAGCTCGAGACCGCGGTTGCCGGGCTCGACCCCGACGCGATGACCCCGCGCGAAGCGCTCGAACGGTTGTATGCTCTGAAGGCCTTGCTCATTTAAGACAAATCATGCCCGACGAGTCCGCATCGCCCATTGGCGCCCGTCCCGGCCTCCGGGGCCGCCTCCGCCGCCTGCTGCCCTATGGCGCCGCCGCGGCACCGGCGGCCATGGCCCCGGTGCTGGCCGAGACCTGGCATGGCCAGACCATCCAGGCGCCGCTCGACATCGTCGATCCCGCGGCGCTGGAGCGGCGGCTGAACGAGGCGGCGGACAAGGGCGACGCGCAGAGGCAGCGGGCCGAGATCCTGGCGGCCCTGCGCGAGACGCTGGCCGCCGGCCGCGCCGTGATCCGGCGCCGCTTCGTCGAGGAGGTGGGGACGGCCGATGCCTGCGTCGCCGAATCCGCCTATCTGATGGATGTGCTGATCGGCGGGCTGGCCTCGCTGACCGTGTCGCGGCTGTTCCCGGTGTCGAACCCGACGGTGGGCGAGCGCTTCGCCATCGCCGCGGTCGGCGGCTACGGCCGGGGCGAGCTGGCGCCCTTCTCCGACATCGACCTGCTGTTCCTCCTGCCCTACAAGCGCAATCCGCGGATCGAGCAGGTGGTGGAGTACATGCTCTACCTGCTGTGGGACCTCGGGCTGAAGGTCGGCCACTCCGTGCGCTCGGTCGATGACAGCCTGCGCCTGGCCCGCACCGACACCACCATCTGCACCAGCCTGATGGAGACGCGGCTCTTGTGGGGCGAGCATTCGCTCTACGACACGCTGCGCCGCCGCTTCGTCGAGGAGGTGGCGGCCGGCACCGGCGCCGCCTTCACCGAGGCCAAGCTGGCCGAGCGCGACGCCCGCCACCGCCGCATGGGCGACAGCCGCTACGTGCTGGAGCCGAACGTGAAGGAGGGCAAGGGCGGCCTGCGCGACCTGCAGACGCTGTTCTGGATCGGCAAGTACCTGTACCAGGTCGACGACGTCGACGGGCTGGTCGCCAAGGGCGTGCTGACGACGGAGGAGGCGCGCCGCTTCCGCCGGTCGGAGAGCTTCCTGCTGGCCGTGCGCTGCCACCTGCACTACCTGACCGGCCGGGCCGAGGACCGTCTGACCTTCGACCTGCAGCCGGAGCTGGCGCGCGTCGCCGGCTACACCGACCATGCCGGTGCCAAGGGCGTCGAGCGGCTGATGAAGCACTACTTCCTGGTGGCCAAGGAGGTCGGCAACCTGACCCGCATCTTCTGCGCGGCGCTGGAGGCGGAAAGCCAGCGCCGGCCGAAGCGCGGCCTGGCCTTCCTGGGCTTCGCGGCGCCGATGGTCGACGGGCTGCCGCTCGACGGCGACCGCGTCAGCCTGGGCGGGGAGAAGCAGATCCGCGAACATCCGGTCGACATCATCCGGCTGTTCCGCGTGGCGCAGCAGCGCGACCTCGACATCCATCCGGCGGCGCTGAAGCTGATCACCCGCAACATCGACCTGATCGCCGGGCTGCGCGACGACCCGGAGGCGAACCGCATCTTCCTGGAGATCCTGACGGCGGAGCAGGACCCCGAGATCCCGCTGCGGCGGATGAACGAGGCCGGCGTGCTGGGCCGGTTCGTGCCGGATTTCGGCCGGGTCGTGGCCCAGATGCAGTACGACATGTACCACACCTATACGGTGGACGAGCACACGCTGTTCGCGCTCGGCATCCTGCACCGGATCGAGACCGGCGAGGCGGCGGAGACGCTGCCCCTGGCCACCCAGGTGATGCGCAAGACCGGGTCGCGCCGGGCGCTCTATGTCGCGCTGCTGTGCCACGACATCGCCAAGGGCCGCGGCGGCGACCATTCGATCCTGGGCGCGCGGGTGGTGCGCAAGCTCGGCCCCCGCTTCGGCCTGACGCCGGAGGAGACCGAGACGGCGCAGTGGCTGGTGCGCTGGCACCTGCTGCTCAGCGACACCGCCTTCAAGCGCGATATCGAGGACGAGAAGACGGTACAGGACTTCGCCGCCGCGGTGGAGAGCCCGGAGCGGCTGCGCCTGCTGCTGGTGCTGACCGCGGCCGACATCAGCGCCGTCGGCCCCGGCCGCTGGACCGCCTGGAAGGCGACGCTGATGGCCGAGTTGTACCACCGGGCCGATGAGCGGCTGTCCGGCGCCGACGAGGCGGTCGGGGTCGAGCATCGCGTCGACCAGGCCAAGGAGTCGCTGCGCCAGGCCCTGGCGGACTGGCCGCCGGAGGCCGTGGAGGCCTATCTCGGCAAGGCCAGCCGCGCCTATTGGCTGGCCTTCGACGGCGCCACCCAGGCCCGTCACGCCCGGCTGGTGCGGGCGGCGGACGAGGCGAAGGAG
Organism: Inquilinus limosus MP06; assembly: GCF_000767795.1. GTDB lineage: Bacteria > Pseudomonadota > Alphaproteobacteria > DSM-16000 > Inquilinaceae > Inquilinus > Inquilinus limosus_E. The sequence continues at coordinate 3,755 of NZ_JANX01000526.1, forward strand.
GCGCTGGCGATCGACATCCAGGTCGACCAGAAGCGCACGGTGGCCGAACTGACCATCCACACCGCCGACCATCCCGGCCTGTTCTCGCGCCTGGCCGGCGCCATCGCCGTCTCCGGCGGCACCATCGTCGAGGCCAAAATCTTCACCTTCGCCGACGGCATGGCGCTCGACACCTTCCTGGTGCAGGACGCGGTCGAGGGCGGCGCCTTCGACGCTCCGGAGAAGCTGGCCCGGGTCAAGGTCTCGATCGAGCGCAGCCTGTCCGGCGAGATGAAGATGTCGGCGGAGCTGGAGCGGCGGCACCGCAGCTATCCGCGCCTCCATTCGGTGTCGATCGCGCCGCGCGTGCTGATCGACAACGAGGCCAGCCGCACCCACACGGTGATCGAGCTGAACGGCCGCGACCGGCCGGGCCTGCTGCATGCCATGGGCCGGGCGCTGACCGGGCTGGGCCTGCAGATCTCCTCGGCCAAGATCTCCACCTTCGGCGCCCGCGCCGTCGACGTGTTCTACGTCAAGGACGTGTTCGGGCTGAAGGTGACGCACGAGGCCAAGCTGGCGCAGATCCGCAGCACGCTGGTCGAGGTGCTGGCCGACCCGGTGGCCAAGCCGCTGGCCGCCCCCAAGCGCCGCCCCCGCGCCCGCCGGTCCGCGGCATGAGTGTCGCTCCCGTGCCGGCCTTGGGTTTCCACTCTCCCCCTCCCCTTGC
>NZ_JANX01000527.1 GCF_000767795.1 Inquilinus limosus MP06
CGCCGCGCCCCTCCGCTTCGCCGCCTGGCAGGCTGCCGACGGCGGCGCTGGCGGCCATTTCAACGGCAAGCTCGAACGGCCCCGCCTGGTGCGGCGTGCCCTTCCGCCGGCCGCGATCGAGCGGCTGTCCGACGAGGCGGTGTGCCGGGCGCTGGGCGACGACGTCCTGGGCGCCTGGGACTTCTCGTGGCATATCGGGTCGGACCATGTGATCGACCTGTCGCCCCACCGGATGCACGGCCGCACCGTGAACCTGCCGATGCGCGGCGCCACCGGCCATGACTGGGATGGGACGGAACGGAGCTGGGCCCGCGCGCCGGAGCAGTACGGGGCGATACATTTCCACGACGACGACATCGACGACGCGGGCTGGACACCGGACGTCACCCTGCGCATCCCCGATGGCCTGCGAAGCGGGGTCTATGCGGCCCGGCTGCGCGGCGGCGGCTGCGAGACGCACGTGCCCTTCTTCGTCCGCCCGCCCGCCGGCAAGACCACCGCCCCGGTGGCGTTCCTGGCCCCGACCGCCTCCTACACCGTCTACTGCAACAACCGGGCGCGCTTTTTCAGCGCCGGGACCGAGATGCTGCGCGGCCAGCTGCTCGACATCGACGCCACCGACCTGCTGTTGCTGCACCATCCGCTGGGGCTGTCGACCTATTGCGCCCACAGCGACGGCAGCAGCGTGTGCTTCGGCACCCGCCTCCGGCCCACCACCAATTTCCGGCCGAAGGGCCGGCTGTGGAACTTCAGCACCGATCTGTTCGTGATCGACTGGCTGGAGCAGATGGGCTGCGGCTATGACGTCATCACCGACGAGGATCTGCATCGCGAAGGGGCGTCGCTGCTGCAGCGCTACCGGGCCGTGATCACCGGCTCGCACCCCGAATATGCGTCGCTGGAGATGCTGGACGGGCTCGAGACCTACCTGAGGACCGGCGGCCGGCTGATGTATCTCGGCGGCAACGGCTTCTACTGGCGGATCTCCTACCAGCCCGGGCGGCCGGGCGTGATCGAGATCCGCCGCGCCGAGGACGGCACCCGGCCTTCGACCGCCGCGCCGGGCGAGTACCACCACGCCTTCACCGGCGAGCATGGCGGGCTGTGGAGCCGCCAGGGGCGCCCGCCCAACGCCGTCGCCGGCGTCGGCTTCATCGCCCAGGGCTTCGACGCGTCATCCTATTACCGCCGCCAGCCGGGCAGCTTCGACCCTCGGGCCGCCTTCATCTTCGACGGCGTGGAGGAGGAGATCCTGGGCGATTTCGGCCATCTCGGCGGCGGCGCCGCGGGGGACGAGCTGGACAGCTTCAGCACCGCCGCGGGGTCGCCGCCGCACGCACTGGTGCTGGCATCGTCGGAGCGGCATTCGAACACCTACCACATGGCCAACGACGCCATCGTGACGCCGACGGGCGCGATCGGCGCCCCGCACAGCCCGCAGATCCGGGCGGACATGGTGTTCTTCGAATGCCCGAATGGCGGTGCCGTCTTCTCGACCGGGTCGATCGCCTATGTCGGCAGCCTGTCCCACAACGGCTACGACAACGCCATCGCCCGGCTGACCGGCAACGTGCTGAAGCGTTTCCTGGAGCCGACGCCGTTCGCCATGCCGGAGGCGGCTGCGCGGTGAGCGTGCCGTTGCGCCCTCCGCAGCGAAACCGCTAAGATTCTGCGTTTTCGCCAATCACCGATGGGAACCGCAGTGCTGGCCTTGGACGAGATCGACGTCGGGATCATGGACTACCTGTACAACGACGCGCGGGCCCCTGCGAAGGCGATCGCCGAAGCCCTGAACATGCCGGAATCGACCGTCCGCAACCGGATGGCGAAGCTCGTCAGCTCCAACGTCATCGAATTCATCGCCCTGACGAACCCGCTGAACCTGGGCCACAACGTCTGGGTGATGATGGAGATCGAGGTGATGACCCGCCGGATCCGGCAGGTCGCGAAGGAGCTCTCGGCGATTCCCGAGGTCTATTTCGTCTACATCACCACGGGCAGCTTCGACATCTTCGCGGGCGCCACCTTCTCGAACAACACCGAGCTGGTCGATTTCGTGACCAACCGGCTGTCCCAGGTCGACGGCATCGTCCGGGTCAACACCCGGACGATCCTCGAGGTCCACAAGCGCATGTTCAAGTTCCGGCCGCACGCCTCGGTGATGAAGGCCGCCCGGGCCTCGCGCAAGACCCAGGCGGCCAAGGAGGACTGAGCCGCCGGCGACCGGCCGCGCTCAGCGCACCCGGTCCCACACCAGGGTCGAGATGGCGACACGGCCGTCGCGCGGGTTCCGGTCCGGCCCGGCGATGATCGTCAGCGTGTCGCCATCGACCACGAAGCGCCGCCGCTGGTCGGTCTTCGCCCACAGCTCGTTCCACGACACCTCGATGTGGTGGATGACGTGGTCGCCGTCGATGCTGTAGCGCCCGGCATAGGCGGTGAGGCCGCGGAACAGCCCGACCGCCTCGGCATCCGTCACCAACACCTGCGCCGGCGGCCTGCGGTCCCCGGGCACGGCGATGATCGAGAATCGCCCGTCCGCCGTGTAGGTCAGGAGCCCGCCCGGATGCGGGCCGCGCGGCTCCGCCGTCTCGCCGGTCTCGACCGTTTGCTGGACATGCGACCGCAGCCGCCAGGTGGCCATGAGCGGCGACGCCGCGGAGCCTGTCTCGGACAAGAGAGCCCTCCCCCCTTCGTTCTGAGCCGCACCCTCCGCCCGCGATCCGGGGATCGGCGCCATGCTCCGGTTCCGATTGCCAGATTTGCCGCATCGGTGATATTGGTCAATTCATATTGCTCTTTCCTCCAAAAAATCCATAGATCTATGCGTAAAGCTCGAAACGAGGCATCCGCATCAACGGATTCCGTACAGGGAGGTCATCATGACGATGTCGAGACGGACCGTTCTGGGCAATGGCGCCGCGTGGGCGGCGATGGGCATGGCCGGCCCTGCCTGGGCCGATTTCCAACCCAGCCCGCGCTATCCCGATCCCGCCGTCCGGGCGCTGGATCCGAGCTTCGAGAAAACCATCGTCTTCTTCGCCGCGGTGGAGCAGATCGCGACCGGCGGCACCCGCTACACCGAGGGGCCGGTCTGGTTCGGCGACGGCCGCTACCTGCTGTGGAGCGACATCCCCAACAACCGCATGCTGAAATGGGACGAGGAGACGGGGGCCGTCAGCGTCTTCCGCGCCCCGTCGAACTTCGCCAACGGCAACACCCGCGACCGGCAGGGGCGCCTGGTCACCGCCGAGCACGGGCGCCGCGTCACCCGCACCGAACATGACGGCACGATCACGGTGCTGATCGACACATTCGACGGCAAGCGCCTGAACTCGCCCAACGACGTCGTCGTCGCCTCCGACGATTCGATCTGGTTCACCGACCCGCCCTTCGGCATCGGCGGCAACTATTCGGGCAACAAGGCCGAGGCAGAACTGCCGAACAACGTCTACCGCCTCGACCCCCGCACCGGCGCGGCGACGGTCGTGGCGGGCGACGTCACCGCGCCGAACGGCCTGTGCTTTTCGCCGGACGAGAAGATCCTCTACGTCGTCGACTCCTTCTCCAAGCCCGTCAGCATCCGCGCCTATGACGTGACCGGGAACGGCACGACGCTTTCCAATGGCCGGACCTTCTTCAGCTGCGAGCCGGGCGAGGCGCCGGACGGCATCCGCTGCGATGTCGACGGCAACGTCTGGTGCGCCTATGGCGCCGTCAAGGAGGGCATCGACGGCGTCCTGGTGCTGTCGCCCGCGGGCAAGCGTATCGGCCATATCGCACTGCCCGAGCGCCCGGCCAATCTGTGCTTCGGCGGCCCCAAGCGGAACCGGCTGTTCATGACCACCGGGCGCGCCGTCTATTCGCTGTATGTGAACACCCAGGGCGCGCCGGGCGGCTGAAGGCTCCGCCCGCCCCTTCCCTCTCGTCATCCGCAAATCGCAGTCAGGAACCGCCATGGCCACCGACACGTCCTCTTCCACCCCGGCCCGGGATGCGGCTGCCGCCCTGGTCTCGACCTGGCGGCTGGTCGGCCATCTGCAGGAGCTGGTCGAAACCGGGGAGAAGAGCCATCCGCGCGGCCCGAACCCGCAGGGATTCCTGACCTACACCGCGGATGGCCGCTTCAACGTCTTCAACCTGCCGCGCGACCGGCCGAAGCCGAAAGGGCTGGCCCCGACCGACGAGGAGGCGCTGGCCCTGTTCCGCGGCCTCACCGCCTATGCCGGCCGCTACAGCGTGGTGGGCAGCACGGTGATCCATCACGTCGACATCTCCTGGAACGAGACCTGGACGGGCACGGACCAGGAGCGGCGCTTCACCTTGGACGGCGACACGCTGACCATCGTGAACGGCCCGATCTTCAGCCCATGGGACGGCAAGCGGATCATCGCCACCATGACCTGGCAGCGGGTCCGCCCCGGCGAACGCTGACTACCCTGCCGCCC
>NZ_JANX01000528.1 GCF_000767795.1 Inquilinus limosus MP06
GGCCAGCACCGTCTCGGCCCCGCGCCGCTTGAAGCCGAGCTCCAGCCGGCCGCGGGCGCGCGCCAGCGGCACGGGCAGGACCGACGGCACCGCAGGCGCCGGCGGCTCAGACCGTAAGGTGACGACGGACGCTGTCTTCATCGAGCGCAGTCTTGTCCCCGTCCACCACCACCTCGCCGCGGTCCATCACGACGAGGCGCTGGCCCAGCGCATGGGCGAAATCGAAATACTGCTCGACCAGCAGGATCGCCATGGTGCCGCGGTCGCGCAACATCGCGATGACGCGGCCGATATCCTTGATGATCGAAGGCTGGATGCCCTCGGTCGGCTCGTCCAGGATCAGCAGGCGCGGCCGGGTCACCAGCGCCCGGCCGATCGCGAGCTGCTGCTGCTGCCCGCCCGACAGGTCGCCGCCGCGCCGGCCGAGCATCGACTTCAAGACCGGGAACAGCTCGAAGATCTCCTCTGGGATCCGCCGCTCGCGCCGCGGCAGCACGGCGAAGCCGGTCTCGAGATTCTCCTTCACCGTCAGCAGCGGGAAGATCTCGCGTCCCTGCGGCACGAAGGCGATGCCGCGCCGCGCCCGCTCCGCCGTCGGCAGGCGGGTGATGTCCTCACCCTCCCACAGCACCTTCCCGGCCGCGACCGGCTGCTGGCCGACGATGGCGCGCAGCGTGCTGGTCTTGCCGACTCCGTTGCGGCCCAGCAGGCAGGTCACCTGCCCCGGCCCGACGCCGAGCGACACCCGCCGCAGCGCCTGGGCCGCGCCGTAGAACAGATCGATGCCTTCGACGCTCAGCACGACCGTCCACCCCGCATGCTCGCACCCAACACCGTCATTGCGAGCGCAGCGAAGCAATCCAGGGCCGGTGCGAACCGGCCCCTGGATTGCTTCGTCGGCTTCGCCTCCTCGCAATGACGGAGAAGGAGGGACGGTCTCAGATGCACCATGCTCAGCGCCCCAGATAGACGTCGATGACGCGCGGGTCGGCGCTGACGGCGTCGAGCGGCCCTTCGGCCAGCACCGAGCCCTCATGCAGCACCGTTACCTTGACGTCGAGAGCGCGGACGAAATGCATGTCGTGCTCCACCACCACCACGGAGCGGGTCCTGTTGATCTCACGCAGCAGGATCGCCGTCTCCTCGGTCTCGGCGTCGGTCATGCCGGCCACCGGCTCGTCCACCAGCAAGAGCGCCGGCTCCTGCGCCAGCAGCATGCCGATCTCCAGCCACTGCTTCTGGCCGTGCGACAGCGCCCCGGCCAGCCGGTCGCGATGGGCGGTCAGCTTCGTGGTCTCCAGGATCTCGTCGATCCGCTCCGCCGTGTCGGGCCGGGGGCGGCCGAACAGCAGGTTGGTCGGCGATCGCGGGCCGGCCAGGGCGAGGAGGAGGTTGTCCCCGACCGTGTGGCTGTCGAACACCGTCGGCTTCTGGAACTTTCGTCCGATGCCGAGGCCCGCGATCGCCGTCTCGTCCAGCCGGGTCAGGTCGTGGGTGCCGCGGAACAGCGCCTCGCCCTGGTCCGGCCGGGTCTTGCCGGTGATGACGTCCATCATCGTGGTCTTGCCGGCCCCGTTCGGGCCGATGATCGCCCGCATCTCGCCCGGCTCGATCACCAGCGACAGGGCGTTGAGCGCGCGGAAGCCGCTGAAGGTGACGGTGACGCCGTCGAGATACAGCAGCGCCTGGGTGGCCGCTTCGGTCATCGCGACGCCTCCGTCGCGATCTCTGCCGCGCGGCGGCCGGGCCGCTCTCGCCAGGACCGCCACCCCGCCTGCGCCGCGCCGACGATGCCCTTGGGCAGAACCAGCGTGACCAGGATGAACAGCCCCCCCAGCGCGAACAGCCAGAACTCCGGCAGCAGGTTGGTGAAGACGGTCTTGCCGAGATTGACCGAGATCGCGCCGATGATCGGCCCGACCAGCGTGCCGCGGCCGCCGACCGCGACCCAGATCACCGCCTCGATCGAGTTGGCCGGGGCGAACTCGCCCGGGTTGATGATGCCGACCTGCGGCACATAGAGGGCGCCGGCCACGCCCGCCATCATCGCCGACAGGGTGAACACCACCAGCTTGTAGGATTCGACCCGGTAGCCGAGGAAGCGGGTGCGGCTTTCGGCATCCCGGATGGCGATCATCACCTTGCCGAAGCGCGACCGGGTGATCGCCCGGCACATCAGGAAGGCGGCGGCGAGGGCCACGGCGCTGGCCAGGAACAGCCCGGCGCGGGTCGCGTCGGCCTGCAGGCTGAAGCCGAGCAGATCCTTGAAGTCGGTCAGGCCGTTGTTGCCGCCGAAGCCCATGTCGTTGCGGAAGAAGGCCAGCAGCAGGGCGTAGGTCATCGCCTGGGTGATGATCGACAGATAGACGCCCGAGACGCGGCTGCGGAAGGCGAACCAGCCGAAGACGAAGGCCAGCGCGCCCGGCACCAGCAGCACCATCAGCGCCGCGAACCAGAACTGGTCGAAGCCGTGCCAGTACCAGGGCAGCTGCGGCCAGTTCAGGAACACCATGAAGTCCGGCAGCACCGGGTTGCCGTAGACGCCGCGCGGGCCGATCTGGCGCATCAGATACATGCCCATGGCGTAGCCGCCGAGGGCGAAGAAGGCGCCGTGGCCGAGGCTGAGAATGCCGACATAGCCCCAGACCAGGTCGATCGCCAAGGCCAGCAGGGCGTAGCACAGGTACTTGCCCATCAGGCTGACGGCGTAGCCCGGCACGTGCAGCGGCGAGTCCGGCGACAGCGCCAGGTTGGCCAGCAGCACCAGCACCGCCGCGGCGACGAGGCCGAGGGCGAAGGCCGGGCCACCGGAGGCGCGGAGGAGACGGGCCGTGATCATGATTCCACCGCCCGTCCCTTCAGCGGGAACATCCCGCGCGGCTTGCGCTGGATGAACAGGATGATGCCGACCAGGATGACGATCTTGCCGAGCACCGCGCCGGCGAAGGGCTCAAGCAGCTTGTTGGCGACGCCGAGCGACAGGGCGCCGACCAGCGTGCCCCACAGGTTGCCGACGCCGCCGAACACCACGACCATGAAGCTGTCGATGATGTAGCCCTGGCCGAGATTGGGGCTGACATTGTCGATCTGGCTGAGCGCCACCCCGGCGATGCCGGCGACGCCGGAGCCGATGCCGAAGGTCAGCATGTCGACCCGGCCGGTGCGGATGCCCATCGCCGCGGCCATGCGCCGGTTCTGCGTCACCGCCCGCATCTGCAGGCCGAGCGCCGTGTAGCGCAGCACCAGCATCAGCGCAGCGAAGACCAGCAGGGCGAAGACGATGATCCAGAGCCGGTTCCAGGTCAGTGTCAGGCCGCCGAGGTCGAAGGCGCCGGCCATCCAGGCCGGGTTGCCGACCTCGCGGTTCGACGGGCCGAAGATCGTGCGCACCGCCTGCTGCAGGATCAGCGACAGGCCGAAGGTGGCCAGCAGCGTCTCCAGCGGCCGGCCGTAGAGGAAGCGGATGATGCCGCGCTCGATCGCGACGCCGGCCAAGGCCGCGGCCAGGAAGGCCAGCGGCAGGGCCACCGCGAGCGAATAGTCGAACAGGTTCGGCGCCCAGCTCCGGAACGCCTCCTGCACCAGGAAGGTGGTGTAGGCGCCGAGCATGACGATCTCGCCATGCGCCATGTTGATCACGCCCATCACGCCGAAGGTGATGGCGAGGCCGATGGCGGCGATCAGCAGCACCGAGCCGAGGCTGAGGCCGTAATACAGGCTCTGCACCCCGTTCCAGATCATGAGCCGGGTGTCGATGCGGCCGATCGCGGCTTCGGCCGCCGCGGCCACCGCCGGGGACGGGCTCGGAATGCCGGACAAGAGCGCCCGCGCCTCCTGGTCGCCGCGCGACGCCACCAAGTCTATCGCCGCCAACATCGCGTCATCGCTGCCGCCCTGGGCCAGCAGGATGGCGGCGCGGGCCTCCGCGAAGGCCTGCTTCACCGCCGGATCTTGCTCGCGCGCCAGCGCCGCCTCGACCGCGGCGAGCGCCTTCGGATCGCGCGACTTGAACACCGCAGCCGCGGCGTCGAGCCGCTTGGCCGGGTCGGGCGACAGCAGGGTCAGGGAACCCATCGCCGCGTCGATCGCCCGCCGCACCCGGTTGTTGACCCGCACCGGCTTGCCCCCCGCCGGAGCCTCGGTGAGCGCGGCCCCGGTGGCGGCATCGACGAAACCGCCGGTCCCGGTCCTGATCGCGACCGCGCCGGGCGCCGCGATCAGCCTTCCGGCCGCCAGCGCCTCCAGCACCGCCGGCGCCTGCGCATCGCCCGACGCGGCGACGCCGTCCACCCCGGCGGCGATGTCGTCGTAGTTCGTGGACGCGAAGCGCGCGAGCACCTCCGCCGGGATCTCGGCCCGGGCGGAGAGCGGGAGGATCAGGAGGAAAGCCAGAGCAGCCAGAACCAACAGAGTCCCCCCTCCCCTTGCGGGAGGGGGG
>NZ_JANX01000529.1 GCF_000767795.1 Inquilinus limosus MP06
GGCCGGATCGCCGGCGTGGTGACGGAGAAGGGGCCGATCGCCTGCGATGCGGTGGTGCTGGCCGGCGGCGCCTGGTCGCGGCTGTTCTGCGGCAACATGAACCTGGCCTTCCCGCAGCTGAAGATCCTCGGCTGCGTCATGCGCACCGCGCCGCTGGAGGGCGGGCCGGAGGAGGCGGTCGGCGCCTCCAACTTCGCCTTCCGCAAGCGGCTCGACGGCGGCTACACCATCGCCCAGCGCAACGCCAACCTGGCGCCGATCGTGCCGGACAGCTTCCGGCTACTCTTCGATTTCCTGCCGGCGCTGCGCAAGCAACGGCACGAGCTGCGGCTGCGCATCGGCCGCCGCTTCATCGAGGAATGGCGCCTGCCGCGCCGCTGGGCCCTGGACCAGGCGACCCCGTTCGAGCAGGTGCGGGTGCTGGACCCGGTGCCGGATGACGGCATCCTCGACGAGGGCCGCGCCAACCTGGTCAAGGCTTTCCCGGCCTTTGCGAATATGGTGGTGCAGCAGCGCTGGGCCGGGCTGGTCGACGTCACGCCCGACGCGGTGCCGGTGATCTCCGCGGTCGATTCCGTGCCCGGCTTCTTCATCGCCAGCGGCTTTTCCGGCCATGGCTTCGGCATCGGGCCGGGCGCCGGCCGGCTGATGGCCGACCTGGTGGCCGGCGACACGCCGGTCGTCGACCCGACCCCCTTCCGCTACGCGCGCTTCGCCAAAGGCCCGCTCAAGGCCGCGGCCTAGGAGGCGCGCGATGATCCTTCGTTTTTCGGTTTCGTGAGGTCACCTCGCATGGCTTGGCGCATTGGCGTGGATTCCGGCGGGACGTTCACCGACGTCTGCCTGTTCGACGATGAGAGCGGGCGGCTCGACGTCTGGAAGGTCTCCTCGACCCCGGACGACCCGTCCCGCGGCATTGTCCAGGGGGTGGAGGAGGGGGCGGCCCGGGTCGGCGCCGAGCCGGGCGAGATCGGCTATTTCGGCCATGGCACCACGGTCGGCACCAATGCCCTGATCCAGCATCGCGGCGTGCGCACCGGCCTCCTGACCACCGACGGCTTCCGCGACCTGCTGGAGATCGGCCGCCAGAAGCGCCCGGACCTCTACGACCTGCAGGCCGACAAGCCGGAGACGCTGGTCAGCCGCGACCTGCGCATCGACATCCCGGAGCGCATCCGCCATGACGGCTCGGTGGAGATCCCGGTCGACGAGGACGCGCTGCGCCGGGCGGTGCGCGAACTGCGCGCGGCCGGTGTCGAGGCGGTGGCGGTCAGCTTCCTCTACGGCTTCGTCCGCAGCGAGCACGAGGAGGCGGCGCTGCGCATCCTGGCCGAGGAGTTCCCGGAGGCCTTCGCCTGCGCCTCGCACGACGTGGCGCCGGAGTTCCGGGAATACGAGCGGGTCTCGACCACCGTGGTCAACGCCTATCTCGGCCCGGTGATGCGCGGCTATATCGAGCGGCTTGGCCAGCGGCTGGCCGAGATCGGGGTCAAGGCCGCGCCGCGGCTGACCCAGTCGAACGGCGGCGTCATCAGCTTCGACACGGCGGCGCGGCTGCCGGTCCGCACCGTCCTGTCAGGCCCCAGCACCGGCGTGGTTGCGGCCCAGGCGATCGGGGCGGTCGCCGGCTTCCCCGACCTGATCACCTTCGACATGGGCGGCACCAGCACCGATGTCGCGCTGCTGGCCGGCGGCCAGTGCCGGCTGGCGGGCGAGGCGGTGGTGCATGGCCATCCGATCAAGGCGCCGATGCTCGACATCCACACGGTCGGGGCGGGCGGGGGCTCGATCGCGTATGTCGACAGCGGCGGGCTGCTCAAGGTCGGGCCGCGCAGCGCCGGGGCCTTTCCCGGGCCGGTCTGCTACGGCCACGGCAATGACGAGCCCACGGTGACCGACGCCAATGTCGTGCTGCAGACGCTGAACCCGGTGTCGCTGCTGGGCGGCCGCATGGCGGTGCGCCGCGACCTGGCGGAGGCCGCGATCGGCCGGCTGGCGCAGCGTCTGGGCCTCGGGCCGATGGAGACGGCGCAGGGCATCCTGACCGTGGTCACCGCCAACATGGCCAAGGCGATCCGCGTCATCAGCGTGCAGCGCGGCCACGACCCGCGCGACTACACGCTGATGGCCTTCGGCGGCGCCGGCCCGCTGCACGCCGCCCGCCTGGCCAACGAGCTGGACATCAGCCGGATCCTGGTGCCGCAGACCCCGGGCATCCTCTGCGCCATGGGGCTGCTGCTGACCGACCTGCGGGCCGATTTCGCCGCCACCCGGCTGACCACGCTGGAGGCGGCGGCGCTGCCCGCCATCGAGACCGCCTTCGACGGCCTCCTGGCCCGGGCCGAGGAGTGGTTCGTGCAGGAGGAGGTGCCGCGGGGCGCCCGGCGCGTCACCCGCACCGTCGACATGCGCTATGCCGGCCAGAACTACGAGCTGCCGGTGGCGCTGCCGGACGGGCCGGTCGGGCCGGCGACGCTGGAGGCGCTGGCCGCCGGCTTCGCCCGGGCGCATGAGCGGCAATACGGCTTCGTCGCCGCCGGCGAGCCGGTGCAGCTGGTCACCTTCCGGGTCGAGGCCGCGGGCGTCGTCACCAAGGCGAGCTTCCAGCCGCAGCCCGATGCCGGGCCGGAGGCGGGCCACGCCGTCACCGGGTCGCGCGAGGTCTGGGTGCCGGAGGCGGGGGGCTGGGTCACTTGCCCGGTCTATGACCGCGCCCGGCTCAAGCCCGGCAATCGCATCGCCGGCCCGGCCGTGGTCGAGCAGATGGACAGCACCACCGTCATCCTCCCCGGCATGACGGCCCATGTCGAACCCTACCTCAACCTGGTCCTGGAGGTCCGATGAGCGTCGCCGTCCCGCAGCGCAGCGAGGCCGCGCTCGACCCGATCACGGTCGAGGTCATCGGCAGCGCCTTCGCCTCGATCGCGGAGGAGATGGGGGAGGCGCTGGTCCGGGCCAGCTACTCGACCAATATCAAGGAGCGGCGCGACTGCTCCACCGCGCTGTTCGACCTCGCCGGCAACACGCTGTGCCAGGCCGAGCACATCCCGATGCATCTCGGCAGCTTCATCGGCATCATCCCGCACATCATGAAGCGCCACCCGCCCGACCGGATGCGGCCGGGCGACGTGTTCATCGGCAACGACGCCTATGAGGGCGGCGGCACCCATCTGCCCGACATCGTGCTGGCGGAGCCGATCTTCGTCGACGGGCGGATGGTGGCCTGGGCGGTCAACACCGCCCATCACGCCGACTTCGCCGATCGCGGCCACGCCCATATCTACCAGGAAGGCATCCGGATCCCGCCGATCCGCCTCTATCGCGCCGGCGAGCTGCAGGCCGATGTGCAGGAGCTGGTGCTGCTGAACTGCCAGGTCCCGCGCGAGCGGCTGTCCGACCTGCGGGCGCAGATGGCAGCCAACCGTCTCGGCGTGCAGCGGATGACCGCGCTCTGCGGCAAATATGGGATCGACGTGGTGCTCGCGGCCGGCGCCGCGCTGCAGGACTATGCCGAGCGCAAGATGCGCGCCGGCATCGCCGCGATCCCGGACGGCACCTACCGCTTCGCCGATCGCTTCGACAATCCGGAGCTGGACGGCGAGCTCGATTTCTCGGTCGAGATCACCGTGGCCGGCGAGGAGATGCGGCTGCATTTCGACAGCCCGCCGCAGGTGCGCGGCGGCCTCAACGTCGTCTACACGGCGCTGCTGTCGACGGTCTATTACGCGGTGAAGACGGTGGTCGACCCGACCATCCTGCCCAATGCCGGGCTGGCGCGGCCGCTGACGGTGACGGCGCCCGAGGGCACGGTGCTGAACTGCGTCCATCCGGCGGCGGTCAACGGACGGGTGGCGACCTGCCAGCGCATCGCCGACCTGATCCACGGCGCCCTGGCCCAGGCGGTGCCCGAGCGGCTGACCGCGGCCGGCAACGGCTCCTGCGCGTCGGCCACCTTCATGGGGCGCGACCCGAAGACCGGCGGCCTGTGGGTCTATCTCGAAACCATCGGCGGCGGCAGCGGCGCCCGGGCGGGGAAGGACGGGCTGGACGGCGTGCATGTCCACATGACCAACACCTCCAACCTGCCGGCCGAGGCGCTGGAGCTGGAATATCCGCTGACCCTGCTGCGCTACGAGCTGGTCGACGGCTCCGGCGGCCCGGGCACGCAGCGCGGCGGCATGGGGCTGCGCCGGGTCTATCGGGCCGAGGCCGACTGCCGGGTGCATATCGACGGCTCGCGGCTGCGCTCCGCCCCCTGGGGGCTGGAGGGTGGCCTGGAGGGCGGCCGCGGCGGCTTCGTCTTCGGCCCCGGCGTCGTCCCGTTCGACCATGGCAATGGCGACCTCAAGCGCGGCGACGTGATCGAGATCGTGACGCCGGGCGCGGGCGGCTACGGCCCGCCGGCCGGGCGGGCGGGCGAGGCGGTGCGCCGCGAC
>NZ_JANX01000530.1 GCF_000767795.1 Inquilinus limosus MP06
GCCGCGCTGGGCGGCCTGGCCGGCGCCTATGTCGACCAGAAGCAGAAGGAATATGCGAGCCTCGAGGACCAGCTCGATTCCGTGATCAGCGACGCCAAGGCGAAGAATGCCCAGGCGAAGGACCTGACCGCGACCATGCAGACGGTGCTGGACCAGCACAAGCGTGAGCTGACCCGGCTGCGCTCGGGCGTGAAGAAGGGCACGGCCACCCAGGCCGAGCTCGATGCCGAGCTGGCCTCCGCCCGCGCCGACAAGGACGTGATGGACAAGGCGGTGTCCGGCACCCGCGAGAACCTGAAGATCTTCACCGACGCCCGCACCTCGCTGAAAGCGAAGGCCACGACGGCCCAGGACCGGGCGCGCGTCGGCCAGTTGGACCGCGAGATCCGCACCCTGAGCGGCCGGGTCGACACCATGTCCGGCGTCGTCAACAACCTGACCCGGCGGATCTGAGGGCTCAGCCCTTCATCGCCCGACAGCACGGTTTAAGGGGCTGCCATCGGCAGCCCCTTTTTCTTATCGCCCGCTGGGCCTGGGCTGGACGTGGATCCGGGTGACGGCGTCCCCCCGGACAGTCCACGCAGCGCCGGAAGCGGCCAGGAACCGGATGCCTCCGTCGCACCGCTCGACACCCATGAAGGGCTCTGACTCCAGGGACATCAGCGCCCAATCCAGGTGCCCGCCCGTCATCTTGTAGAAGAACCCGCAGGACCCATGCGCCGAGGCTTCGCCCCCGACATAGAGCGCGCCGTCGATCTCGACCCTGAAGTTCCCGAATATATCCGTCGTATCGAGATCATCCGCCGACAGATCTTCCCCGATGACGAACGCGCCATCGGAGACACTGAAGCCGATTATCCTCGAATCGGAGGCAAGGACGCAGTCCGCGTAAAAGAACTCTTCACGCCGGACCAGATCATCAGCAGCCAATTTTGCCCGCCCCCGTTCCGCACGACGTCGCCGATCTTGTTCCGCCGGGTCTGGTCCGACCCGCAGCAGCGGCGTCCTTCATGCTACTTCTCTCGGGCTTTTCTGAACTCATCCAGCCCCAATGCGTCCGGGGAAAAACTGTCCTCATATCTGGACACGGCTATACCGGTCTTCTTCTCCACCTCATTCAGCCACCGGCAAAATTCGAAAAAGACCTTATCGTCCTCCTTGGTCTCATCCATGTATGCCGACCCGATCGTGTGGGAATCGGATAGCACGTCCACAGCTGCGAGAAATGCTCTCTCATTCTCCTTCAGCCAATCGAACGAGCGCCCCATCATCAAACCAATAAGCTCGATTTCCTCCGACAACCTCAGAAATGTCGGCTTCGATTCCAGGTAATCGGTGAGGACGTTCTTGTCCATCTCAGTATGGCGATCCATCAAGGGGGATATGCGCCCCATTCTTGTCGCTGCCGAAGCTGCCCCATGTGCCATCGGTTCGATAGTTCTGGTTGGTCGTCAGATTCTTGATACTGGTGGTCGGGCCTGTCGCCGAGTTGGACGTCGGCCAATTGGCCTGGGCGACCGGATCAGCCCCATGCCCGTGAACCCGGAATGCCCCATCGTCATACTTGAAGCCACCGCTCGGGAAGCGGTTCGGGTCCGGGCCCCACTGGTTGGTTAACCCGCCCTGCTGGGCCCACGCATCGACGTCGGCGTGGTTCAGCCTGCCATTCTGCACGAGCTCCGAAGGATCGGTCGGGCGCTTTGTGAAGCGCCCGGTCTCGTTATCCCGCCAGCGATTGACGTTGGCATCGAACGTGCAACTCAACCCCCACGGATCAATCCAGCGGATCGGATTCGGCGTATAGGCGGCCAGGTTGTTGCCGCCCCTCAGCCCGATCGGGTCCTGCTGGATGAAGCAGCCTTCCTCCGGAGCGTAGTACCGAAACCGATTATAGTGCAGCCCGGTCTCCGGGTCGTGGTACTGGCCCTGGAAGCGCAAGGGGTTCGCCACCTCGGACACCACCAGGGCGGCCAGCCCTCCCCAGGCCTTCTGATCGCCCCGCCAGACGATCACGCCATCGTCGTTCGTCAGTTCCTGCGGCGTGCCGAGATGGTCGCAATGATAGTGATAGACGGTACCGGGCCGCTCCGCCGCCGGCCGCCGCACCTGCGCCAGTGGCCGGAATCCTCCGGGCTCGAACAGATACACCGTCGCCAGCGGGTCGGCAGGGATCTCGCCGGGCCGCGAGGATGCCTCCGCGAGCAGCAGGTCGCCCATCCACAGAAAGGAGGTCTCCTCCTCATGCAGCAGGGGCTGGCCCGCCCCGGGGGTGTTTGCCGGCTCGGCTCCCCAGACCCGGGCTTCCTTCGACACCCGGCGGCCCAGCGCATCATAGGCGAAGGCGGTCTCGCGCCGGCCCAGCCGGCTGGTCTCCACCACCGATACCAGCTGGTTGTCCGGCCCGTAGCCGTATCGCACCTCGACCTTGTCGCCGGCGCCGGCGCCGCGCGTCTCGAGCACCCGGTTGCCGCAG
Source organism: Inquilinus limosus MP06 (assembly GCF_000767795.1). Lineage (GTDB taxonomy): Bacteria > Pseudomonadota > Alphaproteobacteria > DSM-16000 > Inquilinaceae > Inquilinus > Inquilinus limosus_E. Next base: position 2,474 of record NZ_JANX01000530.1, read on the forward strand.
GCGTCGTATTCGAAACGCCGGTCGCCGTGGACCAGCAGGCGATCGCCACGGGCCGCTCCGCCCAGGATATCCGCGGCCGGACCCGAGGCCAGGATATTCCCGGCGGGATCGACCACGAACTCCTCCGGCCGGTCACCCGTCACCTGAAGCAGACGCTCGCAGGCATCGTAGCGATAGTTGCGGACCCCGCGTTGCCAATCGCCGATCGACACGATCAGGTCCGCCGGGTCGTAGCGATACCACCGCCCCAGCAGCGGCTTCGCGGCCTCCCCTTCCTTCCACGCGGCCTGGCGGGTCAGGCGGCCCTGCGGGTCGTATTCGCGCAAGGACCGCAACGCACCCGCCCGGCGCTCGACCTCCCGCCCGGCATCATCGCGCCGGATCTCCGCCAGCGGCCGCCCGGCGAAATCAATCCAGGCGAAACGGTCGGTGTCGTCATAGCCGATCGCGATCTCGCGCCCGTCGGGCAAACGGGTCGCCGCCAGTCGGCCACGGCTGTCGAAGCGGTGCCGCAGCACATGGCCATCCTGGTGCTCTTCCAGGAGATCGCCGGCGGCGCTGTAGACAAAGCGCAGCACCCGGCTGTCATTGGCCGCTTCCGTCAGCCGCCCGGCCCGGTCGTAGAGGAAGCGATGCGTGGTGCCGTCGCCGAAGCGCTTCTCCAAAATCCGGCCCATCGCATCGCGGCGGAACACTGTGGTCCTGAGCCCCGCATCGTCGTGCCGAAGCAGCCTGCCGCACGGGTCATGCGCATAGCGCTGCTCGCGCCCGTCGAACCCGACTTCGCGCACCAGGCGGCCCGCCGCGTCGTAGTCGAGCTGATAGATCTCACCCTTCTGGTTGGTCAGCCCGACCAGGTTGAGCTCGCCGTCATAGTGATAGGCGAAGGCGCTGCCGTCCGGGTCGACGCGGCGCACCGGGAATGGCAGCCCGTCATAGGCCCAGCGCGTCTCGCGCCCGGCGGCATCACGATGGCGGTCGACGCGTCCTTCCGGATCATAGCCCAGGGTCACCGTGCCGCCATCCGGCCGCTCGATCGCCACCACCCGGCCAGCATCGTCCCGTGCGAGCCGGATGACTCCCTCGCCCGCCGTCTGGCTGGCCACCAGCCGGCTCAGCATGTCATAGGCAAAGCGCCTGCGAGGTCCGCGCTCTGTCGCTTCCCATGACAGCTCGCCGCGCCCGGTCCAGCCGTAGCGGGCCAGGATGCCCTCGCCATCGGTGACCGCGAGCGTCAGGCCGCGCAGGTCACGGGTGAAGCGCCGCTCGCGGCCGGCCGGATCGACGTAGCGCGCCAGGTTGCCCCGCAGGTCGTGCTCGAAGGCATGGCGGCCGCCGCCGGGCTCCTCGACCTCCACCGGCAGGCCGAACCCGGGCTGGGCGACAGCCTCGAGGCCCTCCGCCGCATAGCGCAGGCGCACCACGCCGCCCATCGCATCGGTCGCCTGCACCAGCCGGCCCAGCGGATCATAGGTCCAGGCCGACCGCCCGCCGGCCGGATCGATCGCCAGGATCGGGCGGCCCGCATCGTCGAATTCGCGCGTGGTGCGGCCGCCCAGCGGGTCGATCTCCAGCGTCACCAGGCCGAGATCGTTCCAGCGATACTCGGTGACGCCGCCGCGCCCGTCCCGGACCAGCGTGCGGCGTGCGGCCGGGTCATAGGCGAAGCGGCAGCGATAGAGGTCGCCGTCGCCCCAGGTGTGGACGCAGCGGGCCTCCACACCGAGGGCCGAATCGTCCCATTCGAAATGGAAGGTCAGGCCACCCGGACGGGTTTCCGCGACGATCAGGCCGTCCTGATAGACATAGGAGAAGACCGAGCCGCCCGCGCGCCGCGCCTCCAGCAGGCAGCCGCCGGCGTCGTAGCGGTACTCGACCAGCCGCAGCGAGCCCTCGCCGCCCGGCGCGGGCCCGTCGATCGCGAGGATGCGGCCCACGGCGTCGCTGTGGACATCCAGG
>NZ_JANX01000531.1 GCF_000767795.1 Inquilinus limosus MP06
GAAGTACTCGAAGATGCCCATCCGGCTGGTATAGCCCAGGTCGTCACAGGCCGGGCAGCCCACCGCCTCATACAGCTGCGGCGTCCCCATCGGCAGCGGCCGGGCTGCGGCGGCGCGCTCGACCAGCCCCGCGGGGCGTGTCGACCGGGCGGCGGCATTCCGGGGCACAGCCGCCGCACCAGGCGCTGGCCGATGACGCCGGCGATGGTCGAGGTCAGCAGATAGCCGTCGACATGCATGTCCAGCAGCCGGTTGATCGACCCGGTGGCGCTGTTGGTGTGCAGCGTCGACAGCACCAGATGGCCGGTCAGGGCGGCGTGCACGGCGATGTTCGCGGTCTCGCCGTCGCGGATCTCGCCGACCATGATCACGTCGGGATCATGGCGCATGCAGGACCGCAGCACCCGGGCGAAGTCCAGGCCGATCTGGGGGCGGACATTGATCTGGTTGACGCCCTTGATCTGGTATTCGACCGGATCCTCGACCGTCAGGATCTTCCGGCTCGGCTGGTTCAGGATGCGCAGCGCGCCGTACAGCGTCGTGGTCTTGCCGCTGCCGGTCGGGCCGGTGACCAGCAGGATGCCGTGCGGCCGGGCCAGCTGCTTCAGCAGCGTGGCCTCGACATCCGGCGCGAAGCCGATCGCCGACAGCTCGATGTCCATGCCGGCGGTGTCGAGCAGGCGGATGACGACGTTCTCGCCATGCAGCGTCGGCACGGTGGCGACGCGCATGTCCATGCTGCGGCCGCCGACGGTGAAGCGGGCGCGCCCGTCCTGCGGCAGCCGGCGCTCGGCGATGTCCAGCTTGGACAGGATCTTGATCCGGCTGATCAGGGCCGGGGCCAGCCGCACCGGCGGGCCCTTCATCTCGCGCAGCAGCCCGTGGATGCGGTAGCGGACCTTCACCTCGTCGCGGTAGCACTCGACATGGATGTCCGAGGCGTGCATTCGGATCGCGTCGCTGAAGATCTGGTTGACCAGGCGGATGACCGGCGCCTCCTGCGCCAGGTCGCGCAGATGCTGCACGTCCGGGTCGCCGGCCGCCTCCTCGGTCTCGGCGCCGATGTCGTCGACGATCCGCTCGACCGCCGACCGGCCACTGTCGAAATAGCGCGCGAAGGCGTCGTCCAGGTCCTCGGTGGCGGCGACGCAGGGGCGGACCGGCCGGCGCGTCGCCAGCTCCACCGCCTGGCGGGCATAGGCGTCGCCGGGATCGGCCATGGCCAGCGTCACCCCGTCCTCGGCCTCGGCCAGCGGCAGCACCCGGGATTCACGCAGGAAGCGGGGCGACAGCCGGCCGTCGAACAGCGGCGCCGGCGGGAAGGCGTCGGGGCCGACCAGCGGCACGCCGTGCTGCACCGACAGGGCCAGCGCCTGGTCGCGGCCGGACACCAGCCCCAGCTTCGACAGCAGGGCCGGCACGCCGTCGCCCGAATTCTCATGCAGGCGCGAGACCCGCACCCGGTCCTCGGGGCCCAGCTTTCCGAGCTCGACGAGAATGTCCAGGAGCGGTTTCACATTGCCCTTCCGGTGCCGGTCCCCCTGCGCGACCCACCGCGCGCCCTATCATCGCCGGGCGGCGGGCGAGCGGCAATCTCGGCCGTGATGGGACTGCGGTCAAACGAAATGTTTTCGTCTTATCAGAGGGTTACAATCCCGAATTCAATAAAACTTAACAAGAATGCAACAATTTCGATTCGAATCGAGGCCGATTGCTCTTGTCACTTGTCGAGCGACAGCCGGTCGGTTATGGCTCGGCGTCGCTGCCGGGGGATGGCTTCAGTGGCTTTCAGGGCGTTTTCCTTCAGAATCCTTGCGATTCCAATGCTGTTCGCACTGGTGTCGTGCGGCCAGAAGAATGCGGATCAACCGCCCTCGATGTTCGACGACCTGGCCAACAAGTCCCTGGCCGCGCCCGCCGACACCCGCTCCCGCTCCAACGTGGTCGCCTCGGCCGGCCGCACCCAGCCGGTGCGCCAAGCCCAGGTCTTTCCCGGAATCGACGCGGTGCCGGGGGAGCCGGCGGCGGTCGGCTCCCAGATCCAGGCGCAGCCCGGCGGCTATCAGGTCAATTTCAACAATGCCGATCTGGCCCAGGTGGTGCAGGCGGTGCTGGGCGACCTGCTGCACCAGCCCTACAGCATCGATCCGCGGGTCACCGGCACGGTGACGCTGTCGACCCAGGGTCCGATCAAGCCGAACGACCTGGTGGCGATGCTGGAGACGGCGCTTCGCTCCTCCGGCGCCGCGCTGGTGCAGGACGACCGCGCCGGCTACCGGATCGTGCCGCTGGGCGAGGCGGTGTCCGGCCGCACCGTGCTGCAGCTCGGCAACGATCCGAAGCCGCTGCCGGCCGGCTACGGCATCACCATCATCCCGCTGCGCAATGTCTCGGCCGAGACCATCGGCCCGCTGATCGCCCCGGCGGTCAATCCGGAGCTGGTGCGGATCGACTCGACCCGCAACCTGGTGCTGATCTCCGGCACCAGCGCCGACCGGTCGGCGCTGGGCGCCACCGTCGAATCCTTCGACGTCGACTGGCTGCGGGGCATGTCGTCGGGGATCTTCCCGCTGCAGCAGGCGCAGCCCGAGGCCGTGATCAAGGAGCTCAGCGCCGTGTTCGGCGGCGCGCCCGACCGCGGCCCGCTGAAGGGCCTGATCAACTTCATGCCGGTGGAGCGGCTGAACGCCGTGCTGGTGGTCTCCTCCCGTGTCGACAAGCTCAACGAGGCCGGCCGCTGGATCAAGCGGCTGGACCAGGGCGATTCCGACGAGGAGCGGGTCTACGTCTACATGGTGCAGAACGGCACCGCGGCGAACATGGCCCGGGTGCTGGGACAGGCCTTCGGCAAGGTCGACCAGGCCGGCGCCTCGCCCTTCGACGACGAGCTCGGCTCGGACGTCGCCCGCGGCCTCGGGGTTTCGAGCAGCAGCACCGGTACCGACCAGGCCAATGCCTCCGGCACGACGGGCACGACCTCGGGCAGCAATACCCAGTCGACGTCGGGGCAGACGGGCACAGGCACCTCGTCGCAATTCGCGCCGATCGACTTCAACGCCCAGCAGAAGGAAGGCGACGCCTCGATCCTCGGCCTCGCCGGCGCCCAGGCCGGCAAGGCGGCGGTGTTCAAGCTCGACAAGCTGGGCGAGGTGCGGGTGGTTCCCGACCGGGACAAGAACGCGCTCCTGATCCGCGCCCGGCCGGCGGCGTTCCGGCTGATCGAATCGGCGCTGCGCGCGATCGATGCCAGCCCGCTGCAGGTGGTGATCGAGGCGACGATCGCCGAGGTGACGCTGAACGACCGGCTGCAATACGGCGTCCAGTACTATCTCGAAACCGGCTTCGGCTCTGCCGGCTTCACCACGCGCGCGGCCGGCAGCTCGCCGTCCGGATCGCTCGCCACCCCGATCCCGCAGGCCGGCTCCGGCCTCAACCTGGCGATCTCCACCGGTGGCGCCCGGGTCGTCCTCAACGCCCTGTCCTCGATCACCAATGTCCGGGTGGTCTCGGCCCCGACCCTGGCGGTGCTGAACAACCAGACCGCGCGGCTGCAGGTCGGGAACCAGGTGCCGGTGCGGACGCAGCAGAGCCAGTCGATCGACACCAACGGCTCGCCGGTGATCAGCAACATCGAATACAAGGACACCGGCGTGATCCTGAAGGTGACGCCGCGGATCAACTCCAACAACGACGTCAGCATGGATGTGCAGCAGGAGGTGTCGAGCATCGTCAACGACGCCGCCTCCACCCAGGCCGACGCGCTGGCGCCGACGATTTCGACCCGCCGCATCGGCTCGATCGTCTCGGTCGCCAATGGCCAGACCGTGGTGCTGGGCGGGCTGATCCAGGACAGCCAGACGAACGGCCGCGGCGGCGTGCCGGTGCTGCAGGACATTCCGCTGCTCGGCAACCTGTTCTCGTCGACCAGCAACAGCCGCGACCGGACCGAGCTGGTCGTCTTCATCACCCCGCGGGTGATCCGCAACGCCGCCGACGCCCAGGCGATCGCGGAGGAGTTGCGGTCGCGCATGGAGGCGCTGCGGCCGCGCACCACCACCCGGCCGCGCCAGCTCTGACGTGACGCTCGGGCAGATCGGGCTCGTCGCCGTCTCGCCGATCGTCGGCAGCTTTCTCGCCGCCGCGGCGCACCGCCTGCCCGACGACGCCCGCGGCCTGCTGGTCGGCCGCTCGCGCTGCGACCATTGCCGGCAGCCGCTGGCGCTGCGCGACTTGGTGCCGGTGCTCAGCCGGGTCGCCCTGCACGGTCGTTGCCGCATGTGCGGCGGCACGATCGACCCGGCCCATACGGTGATCGAGCTGGCGGCGATCGGCATCGCGTTGCTGGCGCTCGCGGCCGGCGACCCGGCGCTGATGCCCGGCACCTGCATCCTCGGCTGGTGGCTGCTGCT
>NZ_JANX01000532.1 GCF_000767795.1 Inquilinus limosus MP06
GGCGTGGGCACCACGGGCTCGACCGACGGGGCCGGCGCAGGCGCCGCGGCGCCACCGGCTGCGGCGCGCTGTTCCATCTCGGCGGCGAAGCGGGAGAAGAAGTCGTCGGCCATCTTCTTGGCGGTGCCGTCGATCAGCCGGGCGCCGAGCTGCGCCAGCTTGCCGCCGATATTGGCCTTCACGGCGTAGTGCAGCACGGTGCCGTCGCCATCCTCGACCAGCTTGACGTCGGCGCCGCCCTTGGCGAATCCGGCGGCACCGCCCTTGCCCTCGCCGGAGATGGTGTAGCTCTCGGGCGGGTTCAGGTTGGACAAGGTGACCTGGCCGCCGAAGCTGGCCTTGACCGGCCCGACCTTGGCGGTGACGGTCGCCGTCATCTCGGTCGGCGAGGTCTTCTCCAGCGTGTCGCAGCCGGGAATCGACCGGCGCAGCACCTCGGGATCGTTCAACCCCTCCCAGACCACCGACCGCGGCGCCGCGATCCGATGCTCGCCCGTCATCTCCATGGCACGGTTCCTTCTTCTGCGCCGGCTTGCGCGATTCCCTGGAAGCTAGTGTGCGCTGCGAAGCGCGACAACCCTACCTTGGGTCGGGTCCGTTCAAGCCGGCGTCCGTTCCGTCGGCCGGAACGCAATATCCGCCGTGACCTCCGGGCGTCGTGCGCTCATCATGCCCGAATTTCATGAACGCTTTAGGGGGAGCGAATTGGGCACGCATTTGAGGCACCGCCTGTCCTGTCGGGCTCTGGCGGTGTTGCTGGGCATGCTGCCTTTGGCGGCATGCCAAACCAGCAATTCGACGACGCCAGTCCGGCAGATCGCTGCGGCGGCCAAGTCCGAACCGATCGCGGTCGAAGGCGATTACGTCCATCGATATGCCTTCTTCCGCTTCCCGACGACCATCGCGGATTTCAAGCGCGTCGAACTTGTGAAGTACGACGCGGATGCAAGCGACGTGAGCGCCACCTACAGCCGCTCCGGTCCGGCGGGGGCGGCCCTGGCAACGATCTACGTCTATCCGGCGCCATGGGTCAGGATCACAGCAGGGGGGCAATACCAATATCCGGATCTCACGGACCGCCAGCTGGGCGGCCTCTGCCGCAACGAGATCGAGGCGGTCAAGGCGGCCGTGGCCGCCCTCCATCCCAGCGCGACGATCGTGCGGGAAGGCGGTGACGTTCTGAAAGGCGCGGGTGGCGCCCGGATCGCCCTCGGCCGGGTCGAGTACAGGATGACAGGCAGCTTCGAAGGCCGGATTCAGCCACTGCAGTCACAGCTCTACGTCATGTGCTTCGGATACAGCCAATGGATCCTGAAATTCCGGCTGACCGCACCTGAAGGCGTAGATCTCGACGCCGTGTATGGAGTCCTGGGCCGCGGGACACTTCCAGACCGGACGGCGCCCTCGCGAAGCTGAGCGGATCGCGCTTTGCGGGCCAAGCATCATCGACCCCGTATGGCTGCCCGGAAAAGGTTGGCTGCTGCGGCCTGCGCCTCCATACTCCGGCCGCCTAAAACCATAAGCCGAAGAAGGGATGTTCATGCCGGTGTTTCGACAGGCCTGCCGCCGCGGAGTCGCGGCGGCGGTGCCCATCCTCGTCATGTCGACCGCACCGGCCCAGGCCGCCACCGAAGGCGCGCCGCATCTCGACGGATCGCAGCTCGGCCTGGCCTGGATCATCCCCTTCATCGGCATCCTGCTGTCGATCGCGCTGTTCCCGCTCGTCCGGCCGCAGTTCTGGCACCATCATTTCGGCAAGGTCGCAGCCTTCTGGGGCCTGGCCTTCCTGCTGCCCTTCGCCGCGATCCACGGTGTCGACCTGGCGCTGTACGAGGTGCTGACCGTCGGGCTGACCGAGTACCTGCCCTTCATCATCCTGCTGGCATCGCTGTTCGTGGTCGCCGGCGGGGTGCGGCTGAAGGGCACGCTGGTCGGCACGCCGGCGGTCAATCTCGGCATCCTCGCCGTCGGCACGGCGATCGCCAGCTGGATGGGCACCACCGGCGCCTGCATGCTGCTGATCCGGCCGCTGCTGCGCGCCAATGAGAACCGGCGCTACCGCGTGCACACGGTGGTGTTCTTCATCTTCCTGGTCGGCAATATCGGCGGCGCGCTGACGCCGCTGGGTGACCCGCCGCTGTTCCTCGGCTTCCTGCAGGGCGTGTCGTTCTTCTGGCCGACCCAGCACCTGCTGCTGCCGATGCTGGTGTGCTCCGTGGTCCTGCTGGCGCTGTATCTCGTCATCGACATCGCGCTGTTCCGGCGCGAGCACGGGCTGCGCGAGGTGCCGCCCGAGCCGCGCGTGCCGTTCGGGCTGGAGGGCGGGATCAACCTGCTGCTGCTGGCCGGCGTGGTCGGCGCGGTGCTGTTGAGCGGCGTGTGGAAGCCGGGCGTGCAGCTCACCGTCTATCACGTGCCGGTGGCGCTGGAGAACCTGGTCCGCGACCTGCTGCTGCTGGCGATCATCGGCCTGTCCTGGGTGCTGACCTCGCAGGAGAGCCGGCGGCTGAACGACTTCAACTGGTTCCCGATCATCGAGGTCGGCAAGCTGTTCGCGGCGATCTTCGTCACCATCGTGCCGGCCATCGCCATCCTGCGCGCCGGCCGCGACGGGGCGCTGGCCGGGCTGGTCGACCTGGTCGGCGGCACCGGCGCGCCGAACAACCTGGCCTATTTCTGGCTGACCGGGGCGCTGTCCAGCTTCCTCGACAACGCGCCGACCTACCTGGTGTTCTTCAACATGGCCGGGGCGGACGCCCAGCACCTGATGGGGCCGCTGGCGACCACGTTGGGCGCCATCTCCGCCGGCGCCGTGTTCATGGGCGCCAACACCTACATCGGCAACGCGCCGAACTTCATGGTGCGGTCGATCGCGCAGGAGCGCGGCGTCGCCATGCCCAGCTTCTTCGGCTACATGGCTTGGTCCTGCGGCATCCTGCTGCCGCTGTTCGTCCTGGTGTCGCTGCTGTTCTACGCCGGGCCGTAGGATGGATGACGGATCCGGGAAGCGCAGGGCGATCGAGCTGGTCGATTATGACCCCTCCTGGCCGGCGCTGTTTGAGGAGATCCGCACCGGGCTGGAGCGACTGCTGGACGGCCTCGTCCACGAGATCCACCACATCGGCAGCACCGCGATTCTCGGCCTTTGCGCCAAGCCGAAGATCGATGTCGACATCGTGCTGCGCTCGGCCGCTTCGATCCCCGAGGCGATCGAGCGGATGCAGGCGACGGGCGACTACATCTATCACGGCGACAAATACCGCGACGGCATGTGGACCTTCACCACAGGCCGAGCCTCACGCGGGCAGCGGCTCTATCTCTGCGCCCCCGGCACGGCGGCGCATCTGCGCCGTATGCTGTTCCGCGACCATCTGCGCCGTCATCCCGAGGCGGCCGCCGCCTATGCCGCGCTGAAACGCAGGCTGGCCTCCGAGACCGCGGATGACTGGGACCACTACACCGGCGGCAAGGGGCCGTTCGTCGCCGAAATCGTGCGGCTGGAAGAAGCTTTGCGGAACATGTGTGTCCCGGACGACGGCCCGCAGGAGATCGAGCCACGGGCCTACGACTACGAGACGCAGTATCGACGCCTGCGCGACGCGAGGCAGCCGGGATGGGCCGGCGACCTGTATGAGCGCGGGCTGGCCGGAATGAGGGAGACGCTCGATCGGCTCGAGCGCGAGAGACACCTGCCAGCGCCGCCGGCCCGGATGCTCGAGCTCGGCTGCGGCAACGCGCTGTCGTCGTATCTGCTGGCCGGGAAGGGGTATGAGGTCCATGGCATCGACATCGCCGGCACCGCTGTGGTCTGGGCGCGGGAGCGGTTCGCGGCGGCGGGGCTGCGCGGGTCCTTCCATCAGGGCACCGTCTGCCATATGCCCGTCTTCGCCGACGGTTCCTTCGATATCGTGTTCGACGGCAGCTGCCTGCACTGTCTGATCGGCGGAGACAGGGGGCAGTGCCTTGCCGAAGTGCGCCGCATCCTGCGACCCGATGGTATCTTCGTGGTCAGCAGTATGTGTGGCGAGCCCCGATCCGGCGACGCCAAGGCCCGCTTCGATCCGCAGACGCACCGCCTGATGCAGGACGGCCATCCTTACCGGACCTTGAAGCCCTTGGCAGCGATCGAGGCCGAGCTTGCGAAAGCGGACTTCGAGGTGAGGGACCGCAGCGTCCACATCAACCCATGGTGGGATCACGCGACACTGGTCTGCGGCCGGGCCGGCTAGCTCGCAAGCCCCGCATAGCCGAGATAATCCGCGATCTCCGGCAGCGGCGGGCGGGTCAGCAGCTCGGTGGCCGGGCCGGTGGCGGCGATGCGGCCGTCCTCGATGAAGGCAGCCTGCGCGTCGATGCCGGGCAGGGCGTCGAGCTGATGGCTGACCATCAGCACGGTCAGGCCGCGCTCC
>NZ_JANX01000533.1 GCF_000767795.1 Inquilinus limosus MP06
CCGCCTGCGGCGTCGGGCCCCTCCCTCTCCCCAAGGAGAGGGAGGACACTCCTCTCGCGGTGAGAGTGGGCATCACCTCTCCCCCGGGGAGAGGTCGAAATCGCGACCGCGATTTCGGGTGAGGGGGTTGGCACCGGCCTCTCCTTACGTCGCCGTCAGTTCGTGCTGCCGCAGAGCTGGTCGCGGTTGGCTTCGATCGCGGCCTTGGCCGAGAAGCCGTAGGGCTCGACGATCTTGGCAAACTCGCCGGACTGCTTCAGCGCCGCCAGCTCCTTGTCGAAGGCGTCCCGCAGCGCCGTGTCCTGCTTGCGGAAGGCGGCGCCGTCGCAATAGAGCGGGGCGTTCTTCACCGGCCCGACCATCTCGATGTTCGGGTCGTTGGCCTTCTTCAGCAGGTCCTGGATCGACAGGATCGGCAACGAATAGGCGTCGATGCGGCCGTCCTGCAGCATCTTGATGCCGCTCTGCCCGTCCGGCACCACGATCACCCGGTCGCGCGGCACCCCGGCTTCCAGCGCCAGCCGCTCCTCGGTGCCGCCGCCCGGCGCGCCGATCTTGGCGTCCGGGTTGGCGGCGATGTCGGCATAGCTCTGGAAGTTCGACGGGTTGCCCTTCTTCACCGCGAAGGCCTCGCCGTCGCACAGGATCGGCTGGGAATAGGCCACGGCGCGGCAGCGCTCCGGCTTCATGAACAGGCCGGCGGTGACCGCGTCGAAGCGGCGCGCCTGCAGCCCGGGGATCATGGCGCCGTATTCCGAGATCGAGGCGACGACGTCGGGGATCCCCATGCGCTTGAACACCTCGCGCGCCACGTCCGGCCCGGCGCCGGAGACCTTGCCGTCCGCCGCCACGGCGGTGAAGGGCGGCTCGTTGGCGATGGCGATGCGGGCGAAGCCCTGCTCCTTCAGATTGTCCAGCGTGTCGGCCGCGGCCGGCTGCGCCAGGGCCGCGGCCGATACGGCGGCCAGGATCAGACTCGCGCAAAAACCCTTGTTCATCTCTGCCTCTCTGTTCCCGTGTTTGTGGTCCGGCCGTGCGCCCCGGGTCAGACCCGGTGGCCGGCGGCGATGATCTTCTTGAGGAAGGTCTGGGTCCGCTCCTCGCGCGGGTGCCGGAAGATCTCGTCCGGCGGCCCCTCCTCGACGATCCGGCCGCGGTCGAAGAACAGGACCCGGTCGGCGAAGTCGTGGGCGAAGCTCATCTCGTGGGTGACCAGCAGCATGGTCATGTCGGTCTCGGCGGCCAGGCGGCGCATCACGTTCAACACCTCCTCGACCAGCTCGGGGTCGAGGGCCGAGGTGACCTCGTCGAACAGCATGATCTTCGGCTTCAGCGCCAGGGCGCGGGCGATGGCCACGCGCTGCTTCTGGCCGCCGGACAGCTGCGCCGGCATCGCCTTGGCCTTGCCGGCCATGCCGACGAGCTCGAGCAGCTCCATCGCCCGGGCCTCCGCAGTCTTGCGGTCGACGCCGGCGGTCAGCATCGGGGCCAGGGTGACATTGTCCAGCACGCATTTGTGCGGGAACAGGTTGAACAGCTGGAACACCATCCCGATCTTGGCGCGCATCCTGTGCAGATGGCGCTCGTCGGCCGCCACCAGCCCTCCGTTCCGCTTCATGTGGAACAGCTGCTCGCCCTCGATGCGGATATGGCCGCCGTTGATCTGCTCCAGCGTCATCAGGATGCGCAGGATCGTGGTCTTGCCGGAGCCGGACGGCCCGATCAGGGCCAGCTTCTCCCCCGGCTTCACGGTGAAGGTCAGGTTGTCCAGCACGGTCAGCGGCCCGAAGCGCTTGGACACGCCCTCGACGCTGATGCACGGATCGGTGGTGACGACGGAGTCGGGCAAGTCGCTCTCCCTGTGTCGCGACGGCCTGGGTTGCCGCCAACGATGGGAGGGAGACAAAATCATGTCAAATGGAAAAACAAATCAGTACAATTTGATGTCTCGTGATGATTCATGAGGCAGTCCCTGCCCATTCCGATCGCAGTCCCGACACCGGCCGGAGTCGATCGGCGGACCGCCCGGCCTACATCGCCAGCAGCACCGGCTCCGGCTCGCCATGCAGCAGGTTGACGACGATCTTCAGCCCGTCGCGCAGCTGTTCGGGCGTGGTCGACCCGACCGAGATGCGCACCGCCGGCTGCCGGTCCATGCCGCCCTCGATGGCAAAGGAGGCGCCGGGCGCGATCGCCACGCCCTGCAGCCGGGCATGGGACACGAACTCCTCCTCCGACCGCCCCTCGCCCAGCGGCAGCCAGACATGCAGCCCCTCCGGATGGGCCTTGTGCGGGATGCCGGCCAGCAGCTCGGCCGCGATCGCCTGGCGGCTGCGGATCGCCGCGTTCTGCCAGCGCACCAGCTCCGCCGCCATGCCGTTCTCGACCCAGCGGGCGGCCAGCTCCGCCACCAGCCCGGTCGCCATCCAGCTGGTGACCAGGCTGCGGTTGGCGACGCCCGGCCCCAGCCGGTCCGGCACCACCAGATAGCCGGCGCGCAGCCCCGGCATCACACATTTGGTGAAGGTGGAGACGTGCAGCGTGCGCTCCGGCGCCAGGGCGGCCAGCGGCGGCAGCCGGTCGGTCAGCAGCGGCGCCAGCACGTCGTTCTCGATGATCTGCAGGCCGTGGCGGCGCGCCACCTCGACGATCTCCTCCCGCCGCGCCGCGCCCATCAGGCTGGCGGTGGCGTTGATCGGGTTCGGCATGACGAACAGCGCGCGGACGTCGCCCTCGCGGCAGGCCTCGTCCAGCGCCTCGGGCACCACGCCCTCGCCGTCGATCGCCACGCCGCGCAGGCGGAGGCCGAGATACGCCGCCAGCGGCACCAGCGTGTGGTGGCCGACCGCCTCGGTCACCACGGTCGATCCCGGCGGGGCCGCGGCCATCAGGGCGATGGTCATGCCGGAGGTGGCGCCGTTGGTCAGATGGATGGTGCCGGGCGTCGCCTCGACCCCGCACTGCTCGCGCAGCCAGCTCTGCGCCACGCGGCGGTGGCGGGCGAACAGCATGTTCGGGCGGAAGGACAGCACGGCGGAATGCGGCAGCGTGTCGGCCAGCTCATGCAAAGCCGCCTTCATCGCGTCGATGTGCCGGGTCTCGCACACCACCGGCTTCAGGATCGAGAGATCGATGACCTCGCTCAGCCGCTCGGGAATGTAGGGCGGGACAGGTTCACGCTGCGGTGGGCGGATGAAGGTGCCTCGCCCGGTCTCGCCGGAGATCAGGCCGCGGCGGATCAGCTCCTCATAGGCGCGGCTGACGGTCTGCACCGACAGGTCCAGCGTCTCGGCCATGTGCCGGTGCGTCGCCAGCCGCTCCCCCGGCTGCAGCCGCCCGTCGGCGATCGCCCGCGCGATCTGGTCGGCCAAAGAGAGATAGGCGGGCCGCCGCAGGGCGGCGGCATCGGGCTGCCAGATTGTCATGATTCGGACTGTGATCCAGGATCAGTTCAATTGACAACCCGAATTGCACACCGGCATGGTCGGCCCATGTCCGTCAAGCTCGACCCGATCGACCTGCGCATCCTGGCCGAGATCCAGCGCGACGGGCGCATCACCAAGCTGGCCCTGGCCGAGAAGGTCGGGCTGTCGCCGACGCCGTGCTGGACCCGGCTGCACCGGCTGCAGCGCGAGGGCGTGATCTCCGGCTACCACGCGCGGCTGGCGCTGCGCCGGATCGCACCCTTCGCCATGGTGTTCGTCGAGATCACCTTGGGCGCCCACCGCCAGGGCGATTTCGACCGGTTCGAGCGGGCGGTGAAGGCGGTGCCGGAGGTGGTGGCCTGCTGGTCGCTGGGCGGCGGCATCGACTATCTCTTGAAGGTGGTGGCGCGCGACATCGACGCCTATCAGCGGCTGATCGACCGGCTGCTGGAGGACGAGATCGGCATCGACCGCTACTTCACCTACATCGTCACCCGCACCGTGAAGGACGACGCGACCGTGCCGGTCGAGGTGCTGGCGGGGGCAGAGGGGGCCTAATCCCTCGCTTTTTATTGTCATTGCCGGGCTTGACCCGGCAATCCAGGGCCACCGAGAGCGGCTCTTGAAAGCCCCTGGATCCTCGGGTCAAGCCGAGGATGACAAAAATGGGTGCGTAGACATCGGAGAGAGTCTCTCCGCCGCCCTCCCTCCCACGAGAGACTTGGTCTCCCGACCGCGGCCCGAACAGTCTCCCTCTCTCCCGCTCTCCCCCTACCCTGTCGGCCTCGATTTCGACGGAGGCCCGCCATGACCGCCCTCGCCACCCGGCCCAGCCAGCACGACGCGCTCGGCCGCCTGACCGACCGCCGGCTGCTGCGCGAGCTGGCCTATATCGACGGCCGCTGGACCGCCGCCGCCAACGGCGCGGTGTTCGAGGTCGACGATCCCGCCACCGGCGTCACCGTC
>NZ_JANX01000534.1 GCF_000767795.1 Inquilinus limosus MP06
GGTCGCGGCGGCATAGAGCGCGGCAAAGATCGCCAGCACCGCCAGGCCGCGCCGCCCGCCCTTCGGCACGAGCGTCCGGCCCAACAGCCAGG
This sequence comes from Inquilinus limosus MP06, assembly GCF_000767795.1. Lineage (GTDB taxonomy): Bacteria > Pseudomonadota > Alphaproteobacteria > DSM-16000 > Inquilinaceae > Inquilinus > Inquilinus limosus_E. Next base: position 93 of record NZ_JANX01000534.1, read on the forward strand.
CCAGGATCAGCACCGCGCCGCCGATCTGGGTCAGCACCGTCAGGGCCAGGACGGCCAGCAGGAAGGCCAGGCGCCGCATGCGATGCCCCGCGATTCGGATGACGACCGTGCCAGCCTAGTGGCTCGCACGGCAAAGGTCGCCGCCGGCTTCCGGTGCGGCGCCGCATCCTCTAGGGTTTCCTCGACCCCGGAAACGCCAAGGACGAGGACCGATGGCCGATACCATCACCTATCTCACTACTACCCGCTTCGGGGCCGGCGCGGTCGGGCTGCTGCCGCAGGAGCTGGCGGAGCTCGGCATCGGCAAACCGCTGCTGGTCACCGATCCGGGCATCGCCCGGCTGCCGCTGCTCGACCGGGTGCGCCGGATGCTGCCGGCGGAGCACGCGGTCTTCACCGAGACGCCGGGCAACCCGACCGAGGCCGCCGTGGATGCGGCGTTCGAGGCCTTCCAACAGGGCGCCTGCGACGGGCTGGTGGCGCTCGGCGGCGGCTCGGCCATGGATCTGGCCAAGGCGGTGGCCCTGCGCGCCACTCATGCCGGCCAGCTGGCCGAATACGCGCTGATCGAGGGCGGTGCCGGCCGCATCGGCCCGGTGGCGCCGCTGGTGGCGATCCCGACCACCGCCGGCACCGGCAGCGAGGTCGGGCGCGGCGCCCTGATCACCCTGCGCGACGGCCGCAAGCTGGCGCTGATCAGCCCGCATCTGATCCCGGGTCGCGCCATCTGCGACCCGGAGCTGACGCTCGGCCTGCCGCCGCTGCTGACCGCCGCCACCGGCATGGACGCGCTGACCCATTGCATCGAGACCTTCCTGTCGCCGCGGTACAACCCGCCGGCCGACGCCATCGCGCTGGACGGCGCCGGCCGGGCCATGACCTTCCTGCCGCGGGCGGTGGCGGATGGCGGCGACCTCGAAGCCCGCAGCGAGATGATGATGGCGGCGCTGCAGGGCGGGCTGACCTTCCAGAAGGGGCTGGGCGCGGTGCACGGCCTGTCGCATGCGCTGGGCGCCATCCCCGACCCGGTGCTGCATCACGGCACGCTGAACGCCGTGATCCTGCCTGCGGTGCTGCGCTTCAACGCCCCGGCGGCCGGCGCCAAGTACCCCCGGCTGGCCGTGGCCATGGGGCTGGCGGCCGAGGCCGACCTCGCCGCCGCGATCGAGGACCTCAATGCCCGGCTGGGCTTGCCCAAATCCCTGCGGCAGATGGGGGTGACCGAGGCGCATCGCGACCGTGTCGTCGCCGGGGCGCTGAAGGACCATTCCACCGCCAGCAACGCCCGCCCTGTCACCCAGGCGGATTACGCGGCGCTGTTCGACGCCGCGCTGGGCTGAAATGGGCCGAACCTGCTCATAGGAGCGCACGGCGCTCATTGGACAGGCAATTTCCGGTCGCGCCCACGGGAGAAGCAAAAAATTTCGGGGGGGTGGGAACCTCCCCTTTTGCGAGGCGTTCTACGGTTGCACGTCCGCATCGTGCATGAACCTCCCTGTTCAACTCGGGCCGGCCATGGGGTCGGCCCGTTCTTTTTGGGATCCCCATTCCACCCCATTCGGGGCGTAGATCGCGCCGGCCCGGCCTGCTACCCAGGCGCGGGGGCGAGGCCCCGGTGTCACGGCGAGGGTGGGATGGCGCGCGCGCGATTGCGGGATCTGGGTCTGTCGATCGGCACGCTGCCGCCCGGCCCGAAGAACGGCATCACCGATGTGCCCGGCGTGCTGGTCGGCCAGGTCACCCTGGTCGAGGAATCACCCCACATCATCCGCACCGGCATCACCGCGATCGTGCCGCAGGATGGCGAGATCTGGCGCCGCAACCTGTTCGCCGCCGGCCATGTGCTGAACGGCAACAGCGAGGTCACCGGCCTGACCTGGATCAACGAGTTCGGCCTGCTGTGCGGCCCGCTGTCCCTGACCGGCACCTTCTCGATCGGCGCGGTGCATGAGGGCATGGTCGATGCCGAGGTGACGCTGGCCACCGGCGCCGACTTCAAGATGCCGCTGGTGTCCGAGACCTATGACGGCTGGCTGTCGGAAAGCGAGCATTTCGTGCTGCGGCCGCACCATGCGATGGAGGCGCTGCGCCGCGCCACGGCCGACCCGGTGGCGGAAGGCTGCGCCGGCGGCGGCACCGGCACCAACGCGCATGAGTTCAAGGCCGGCACCGGCACCGCGTCGCGCATCGTCGCCCAGGGCGGGGAGAGCTGGACCGTCGGCATCCTGGTGCAGACCAACTATGGCGACCGCGACCGGCTGCTGCTGGACGGCGTGCCGGTCGGGCGCGAGATCCCGGTCACCGACGTGCCCAGCTGCTTCACCGAGCGTCGGGTCGAGGGCTCGATCCTGGTCGTCATCGCCACCGACGCGCCCCTGTTCCCGCACCAGCTGAGGCGGCTGGCGCAGCGCGCCGGCCTCGGCCTGGCCCGCTGCGGCGGCCTGGGCTGGCCGGGCAGCGGCGACGTGTTCATCGCTTTCTCCACCGGCAACGACCTCGGCCAGGCCACCGACACCAGCCGGGCGCTTCCCTTCGAGAATCTGCGGATGCTGCCGGATTTCGCGCTGCAGCCGCTGATGGCGGCGGTGGTGGAGGGGACGGAGGAGGCGATCTGGAACTCGCTCTGCGCCGCCGAGACCACGCAGGGCCGCAACGGCCGGGTCAGCCATGCCCTGCCGATCGAGCGGCTGCCCGGGATCATGCGCCGCTACGGACGCACTTGACGCGGCCGGCGCCCGGGATTCTTGTGTCGGCATCGACCGCCGCCAGTCGGAGCCCCATGCGCCGATCCGTCACCGCCCTGTTCCTCGCCTTCGCCGCGGCCGTGCCGCTCGCGGCCCATGCCGCCGGCAGCGGCCAGCCGGTGCCGCGATTCGTCTCCCTGCGCTCGGACGAGGTGAATCTCCGCACCGGCCCGGGCGAGCGCTATCCGGTCGAATGGGTGGTCAGCAAGAAGGGCCTGCCGGTCGAGGTGATCGCGGAGTTCGACACCTGGCGCCGGGTGCGCGACTGGGAGGGGATCGAGGGCTGGGTCCACCAGGCCCTGCTGACCCGCCGGCGCACCCTGGTGGTGACGGGCAAGGAGGACCAGCCGATCTATAACGAACCCAGCGAAAGCTCGGGCCTGATGGCGAAGGCGGAGCCGGGGGTGCTGGGCTCGCTGCTGCGCTGCCCGGGCGACGGGGCGCAGGCCGACTGGTGCTATGTCGACCTCAAGGGCTATCGCGGCTGGATGCGCCGGGCGTCGTTCTGGGGCGCCTATCCGGGCGAGAAGGTGGAATAGGGCGCGGCGTCGAGCGTCTCTCGCGTTGCCTCTCCCGCCTGGCGGGACCTCCTTGGAATTCCCGAGACCGTCATTGCGAGCGCAGCGAAGCAATCCATGCGGCAGCCCTTGCTGGACGATGGATTGCTTCGTCGGCTCCGCCTCCTTGCGTTGATGGCGGGGGCAGACATTACGAAAAAGCCCCGCCTTGCGGCGGGGCTCTTCGCATTCAGGACCGTGGCGCGGGTGTCAGAGATTGCTCTCGACCCACTGCGACAGCGCGGTCTTCGGCACGGCGCCGATCTTGGTGGCGGCGACCTGGCCGTCCCTGAACAGCATCAGGGTCGGGATGCCGCGCACGCCGTACTTCGCCGGGGTCAGCGGATTGTCGTCGATGTTCAGCTTGACGATGCTGACCTTGCCGCCCAGCTCGGAAGCGATCTCTTCCAGCGAGGGGCCGATCATCTTGCAGGGGCCGCACCATTCGGCCCAGAAGTCCACCAGGACGGGACCCGAGGCCTTCAGGACATCGGTTTCGAAGCTGGTATCCGAGACGGGCTTCGTGCTCATGGGAATTCCTTGCTTAGGGGCGGGACGCCACCTCACCACGTGGAGATAGGGTAGGGAGGGGAACGGAACAAGGTCAAGCCGATGCGCCCGGGGCATGCCGGTCCAGCGTCGGGGGCGGGAGTTCCATCAGCCTCGGACCCTCGGTCCACAGCAGCGCGCAGCGCACTGTGCGGCCTGGATAAACCAGCCGCAGCGCGGCGCGATAGGCGGCCATCTGCACCAGATAGGCGCGCGGCACCGACTCGATACTCACCGGCGGCGGGCGGTTGGTCTTGTAGTCGACCACCAGCACCGAATCGGGCGTCACCACCAGCCGGTCGATCTGGCCGGACAATGCGCGGCCCTCGACCAGGCCGACCACCGGCACCTCGGCCCGGCTGCCGGGGCCGAACAGCGGCTCGAAGCCGGGCTGGTCCAGCACCGCCAGGGTGGTGGCCACGATCTCCGCCTGCTCGGCCTCGTC
>NZ_JANX01000535.1 GCF_000767795.1 Inquilinus limosus MP06
GGCGCCTATGGCGGCCGCGGGTCCGGCAAGTCGCATGCCTTCGCCGAACTCTTGGTGCGGCGCTGCATCGAGGCGGCGCCGGTGCGCGCGGTGTGCATCCGCGAGGTGCAGCGTTCGCTCGACCAGTCGGTCAAGCGGCTGATCGAGGACAAGATCCAGGCGCTGGGCGTCGGCGCGCATTTCCGGGTGCGGGCCGACCGGATCCTGGCGCCCGGCGGCGGCCGGATCATCTTCCAGGGCATGCAGAACCACACGGCGGAGTCGATCAAGTCGCTGGAGGGCTACGACATCGCCTGGGTCGAGGAGGCGCAGGCGCTGTCGATCCGCAGCCTCGACCTGCTGCGCCCGACCATCCGCAAGAAGGGGTCGGAGCTGTGGTTCTCCTGGAACCCGGTGCGGGCGGACGACCCGGTCGACGCGCTGTTCCGCGGCGGGCCGCCGCCGCCCGGCTCCGTGCTGGTGCCGGTGAAATATTCCGACAACCCGCATTTCCCGGAGGTGCTGCAGGCGGAGATGGAGTGGGATCGGGCGCGCGACCCGGACAAGCACCAGCATGTCTGGCTCGGCGGCTATCGCACCCACAGCGAGGCCCGGGTGTTCGAGAACTGGCGGGTGGAGGCGTTCGAGACGCCGCCCGGCGCCCGCTTCCTGTTCGGCGCCGATTGGGGCTTCGCCCGCGACCCGACGGTGCTGCTGCGCTGCTTCGTCGAGGGCCGGACGCTGTTCGTCGACCACGAGGCCTATGCCGTGGGCTGCGAGATCGACCGGACGCCGGCCCTGTTCGACACCGTGCCGGGGTCGCGGTGGGGCCCGATCATCGCCGACAGCGCCCGGCCGGAGACGATCAGCTACATGCAGCGCCAGGGCTTCGGCGCCATCACCGGGTCGACCAAGGGTGCGGGGTCGGTGCAGGACGGCATCGCGTTCCTGAAGGCGCACGACATCCTGGTGCATCCACGCTGCCGCCACCTGATCGACGAGCTGGCGCTGTACAGCTACCGCACCGACCCGAAGACCGGCGTGGTCCTGTCCGAGCTGGAGGACCGCGAGAACCACGCCATCGACGCCCTGCGCTACGCCGTCGAGGGCCTGCGGCGGAGCAGCTATGACAGCTCGCTGAAATGGGTGTGAGGGGTGGTGGCGGAGAGGCGGGCAGTGCAGGGACGGGCTTTGGCTGGACGGCACGGACGGCTTGTCCCCTAAGCGGGCGTTCGGTTACCCGCGAGGCTCCTCCGGGCCGGACATCCGTGTCGCCGCAGCTAGTCTCGAAATCGAAGAGCAGGGCTTGAGCCGCTGTCCCCTAAACGACCAGACGCATGTTTCGTCAGGCGTCAAAATACAAATTCGCCGATATCAATGTCCTCCGGAAAGATCTCCGGCTCGCGCTCGACCTTAACGAAGTGCTTTTCAAAGGCGACAACCATGCTCGGGTCGCGGGTCTGCTTTATGATCGCCAACAGATCTGGACCAAGTTTCAGGTCAATCGTATAGCGGCTCGGCCGGATGTTCGCCTTGGCTTTGGCGAACAACTTCATCGACTCCTCGGATAGCGACGCGGTGGCCCAGAACTCGAAGGCTACCGGCAGGTTCTTCCAGTCGGGATGCTGTTTCAGCGCGGCATAGCAGGTCGGCACGTTGTGTTCGAGCCAGCGCTTGAACAGATCGTGGGGAATGGTCGCCCTGGGACTGTAACCCTTGCACTCAATTATTGTGATCTTCTGGTGCGGTCGCACAGCGACGACATCGGCTTCAGCCTCTTTGCCAGGTGTCTTGAAAATACGATTCAAGCTGACATCGGACGCCAGCGTCTGACGGGCCATTTCGGCAGCGAGATACTCGAATAGAGTGCCCCGCAGCTGGTTGGCCGCACCTTCAATCCTGCTAAGCTTACCAAACAGCTCATCGAACTGCTCAGGGTTGATGATCGAACGTGCGGCATTGAACAGCACGGAAATGAGCTGGGTAAGCGCTTCAGCCACCTCCTTACCGAACAGAGACTTTGGCGTCGCGGGAATGATCCCGTGGCGCTTGAGTAGGTCGAAAGCATCGCGATGGAAGCGGTTGGCGACCAGGATCTGCATGCATGGCCCGACCTTGCTGAGGCTGCGCAACGTCAAGCATTTGCGGATAAAGGGAGCGACGCCGGCCTGAGTCATGTCCGCGCCCAAATGGACGTCGCAGACGACAAAGCCGGGCTTGACCGTACCATCCGGCCCTTTGCGGACCATATGGCCGAGATAGCACGGTGCCGACAGGTCCCAGGCGAAGGTTCCCACTCGGGGTAGTGTATCGTCACCGCGAACCGCCACCTGCCCGAAGCTTGCAATGCCGAGCTTGCGCAGCCACTCTTTTACCGCCGTGAGCAGGATGTCCTCGGTGAGGAGGTGCGCACGCATCAGGTCAGCTATAGTTTCATAGCGCTCCCCTTCCTGGACAAATGCGATGCATTCGCCGACCCCCGGGAGCATGACCTTGGTCAAAAGCTTGGCGTCGGACAGCCGCTCGAAGATTGTGTCGGGCGAGAGTTGACGTTGCTGACGAAGCGGCGCACCGCACACCACAGGAAATTGCGACGCCGGCACGATACCGCCGCGCTGTCGAAGGGCGGCAATGGCGTAGCCATAGGCGGAGTTGGCCGAGATCAGCGCTTGCGCCAGACTCTCCCAATACCGAGGAGAGCCGAACTGCTGCTGGAGATAGAGGAAACGCACCTTATGCGGAAAGACGATCCCGGCCAGCCGCCGCACCTCGCCGCCCGCGCGTGAGACACGCTTTCGCGCTGCAGCCGGAATGAGGCGATAGGTGTCGACCAGATATTGCGCAACGTCGCTGGTGAGCGAGGGGCCATTGGTCGCAAGATAGTCAGTGATTGGATCCATACGGCACCCCATGTCACACAGCGCTATTAATAACAGGAGTACATGTGTGCCTCCCCCATTTTTTGCGCGACGGCAGAATGCATTGAATATAAAAGAAAAATTAACCCTCTTGAGGCTCGGATTTGGAGTGCTTGTCACAATCGTCGGCAACGATCCCGTCACACAGCCGCTAGTGAACTGCTGTTACCTGCGTTGCGCTGATGGGCGATCGGCCCCCCAATCGACGCGTGCCCGAGCCGGCAGCGCGGGAATTCGGCGACAGTGCACGAATTTCGCAGTTCGGCGACAGCGTCAGTGCCGCCCTGTACTGCTATCAAATTCACTAAATACACTGTCACCAATTCGCTCAGGTGATCGACGGGCAGGCCTCACTGACGCGCCAATGTCAGATTCGTCGTCACGCGCGACGCCCCCTGCCCTCCGCGATCCGTCACCAGGATCTGGAGCCGGTCCGGGGCCAGGCTGACGATCCGCATATCGGCCGTCATCTGGCCATTGACCGGCTGGGGCCAATTGATGAGGACGTCGATCGCCGGGCCGTCCAGCCGGCCGGTCAGCCGTGCCGGCCCGACCCTCGCCCCCGTATAGGTCCCGGTCACCCGGCCGGATCGGGGATCGACCGACAGGTCGGCGCTGACCGACCGCGAGAAGATCCAATAGGCCCGGCAGGTGCCGTCGAGCGCGATCCGGTCCGGCTGCCGCTGCAGCACCGTGAAGTCGCAGCTCACCTCGCGGGGCGCGGCATCCGGCCCGTCCGCGACCACGCCCTCGGCATTGAAGGCGCCGGTGTACCGGTCGAGAGGCGCGGCGGCGGCCGACGCCGCGAGCATCATGGCGACGCCGCCCGCCATGCATGAGAGCCAGGGACGAGGCATCTCCCATCTCCCTTGGACCACCAAGGCCACCTCATCGCATCGCCCGCCGGAAAGCAACATACAACGAGCCAAGAGTCGCCCCTGTAACACTGCGACGGTGTCGGGCGAACAGATCGTCGGGACGCTGTGAATTCGGTGACAGGGCATGACGACTACAGTTCGGCGGTGCGGCGGGACGCCCGACGGGCGGCACCCCGGGCCAACACCATCTAACAGCGGCTAACGGGCGAAACGCCGGCCGCTGCCCCATCTCATCTCCAGTTCCTCGCCACCGATATCCCGAGAACCGGATATGCTGCTGTTCCTGCTGGCCTATCTGGGCGGCGTGCTGACCATCGTCAGCCCCTGCATCCTGCCGGTGCTGCCCTTCGTCTTCGCCCGGGCCGACCGGCCCTTCCTGGGCAGCGGCCTGCCGATGCTGATCGGCATGGCCGCGACCTTCGCGATCGTCGCCACGCTGGCGGCGGTGGCCGGCGGCTGGGCCGTCGCCGCCAATGAAGGGGCCGAATCGCCGCCATCGTGCTGCTGGCGCTGTTCGGCCTGACCCTGCTGCTGCCGCATCTGGCCGACCGGCTGACCCGGCCGCTGGTGGCGCTGGGCGGCCGGCTGTCGCAATCCGCC
>NZ_JANX01000536.1 GCF_000767795.1 Inquilinus limosus MP06
TTTGGTGCCACGAGAGCCGAGTCCTTCGACCGGCAGCCCCCTCCCCCGCCCCCTCCCGCCAGGGGAGGGGGAGGGTTGAACAGACGCCGGTCCGCGAGAACAGCCACCCCCATCACTTCTCCAGCGCCGTCTGCCGCAGCGAGCGGGTGGAGCGGTTGCCGATGATCTCGTAGCCGGTCACGCCGTCGCGCACGGCGGTGAAGAGCTGGCCGTAGACCAGATGCGCGATCGGCCCGTCGCAGGCCAGGCGCTTCTGCAGGTCGGCATAGATCTCCCGGCGCTTCGCCGGGTCCAGCGTCGTCCGCCCGGCGTCGAGCAGCCTGTCGACCTCGGCGTCCGAATATTTGAACACGTTGGTCGAGCCGCCGGTGCGGAAGGTGCGGAACATGTAGCCGTCCGGGTCGGCGACGCCGCCATTGATCGAGGCGAAGAGCTGGAAGTTGGAGTTGCGCCAGTCCTGGATGAAGGTGCCCTGCTCCTGCACGTTCAGCGCGATGTCGAAGCCGGCGGCGTTCAGCTGGGCCTGCACCACCTGGGCGACGTCGACCACGTTCTGGTTCGACCCCAGCACCTTCAGCTCGGCCTTCAGCGGCACGGCCACGCCGGCCTCGGCCAGGAGTGCCTTCGCCTTCTCCGGATCGGCCGCGTAGCAGGGATAGTCCGAGACCGGCAGCGCCCAGTCCTTCAGCGCCGGCGACAGCGGCCCGCCGGGCTGGCCCTTGCCGAAATAGGCGGCCTCGACGATCTGGGTCCGGTCGATCGCGGTGTTCAGCGCCTCGCGCACCTTCGGATTGTCGAAGGGCGGCTTGGACACGTTCATGCCGACCAGGGTGTAGGACAGGTCGGTCGTCTCCAAGAGGGTGACACCGGGCGTGCCCTGCAGTGTCGCCGCCGTGGTCGGGTCGACATTCGGCAGCAGCTGGTAGGTGCCGCCGGAGATGCCGACCTGCCGGGTCGACGCCTCGGGCACGATGTTGATCTTGACCGCGTCGAGCTTCGGCAGCCCCTGCTGCCAGTAGCCGTCGACCTTCGCCAGCAGCAGATAGGTGTCGGGCACCCATTCCTTCAGCGTGAACGGGCCGGTGCCGTCGGTCCTGCGCTGCAGGTCGATGCCGCCGGTCGCCGCCGCGGCCGGCACGATCACGATCTGCGGCAGGTTGGCGAGGAACGGGGCCGAGGGTGTCGACAGCGTCACGGTCACCTGACGGTCGCCGGTAGCCTTGACCTCCTTCACCATGTCGATGCGGCTGGCATAGGGCGAGCCGGTCTTGGGGTCGCGCACCCGGGCGAAGCTGGCGGCGACATCGTCCGGCGTCACCAGCGACCCGTCATGGAACTTCGCGCCCGGGCGCAGGGTGAAGACATAGGTCAGCCCGTCGGGCGAGACGGTCCAGGATTCGGCGAGCTCCGGGACCACCTTCAGGTCCTTGTCGATCCCGGTCAGCCCTTCATAGATCGCGCCGTTGACCAGCACCGTGGCGAAGGAGGTGGCGACATGCGGGTCCAGGCCGACCGGCGACTGGTCGGTCGCGACCTCCAGCGTCTGCGCCGCCGCCAGCGGCCCGGCGAGGACCGCCGCCATCGCCGCCGACACCGCCAGCGACGCCCGAATCATCCGCCCCATCTCCAGCCCCCCTCTGTTGATTGAGGCCAGTAAGGCGCGTTCGCCGGGCCAGGTCAATCGATCGGGCACCGGCCGGCGCTTGGTTCTGCTTTGACGGCGGCGGGCCGGTTCGTGATAACAATGTTCCCCGTATAGGAAATTTTCATGCGCGATTTTCAGGAGGGATTGATGATCAACCGGCAGCCCGGGGCCAGCGGCGTGCCATCGGCCGCACCCGTCACACCCGCAGGGACGACCCGGCGGCGCATCGCAGTGGCGACGCTCGCCCTCCTCGCCCTGGCCGTCGCCGGTCCGGCCGCGCGGGCCGCGGAGGGCGAGACGCCGATGGACATGCGGATCCAGGCGCTGCAGCCCGAGCTCGCCTCCTATGTCACGGCCGGGATGAAGGCGTTCGACACGCCGGGCCTGGCCATCGGCATCGTCAGCGGCGACAGGCTGGTCTATGCCCGCGGCTTCGGCGTGCGCAGCAAGACCAAGGGTGGCGAGGTCGGGACCCGCACCGTGTTCCAGATCGGGTCCACCACCAAGGCGTTCCTCGCCGCCACCCTGGCGATCGCCGTGGACCGCGGCAGGCTGCGCTGGGACGACCGGATCGTCGACCTCGACCCCGAGTTCCGGCTGAAGGATCCCTGGGTGACGCGCGAGTTCCGGGTCTTCGACCTGCTCGCCCAGCGCTCCGGCCTGCCGCCCTACGCCAATGATTCGCTCGGCATCCTCGGGCTGGACGAGGCGGCGCTGATCCAGTCGCTGCGGAATGTCGAGCCGGTGTCGAGCTTCCGCTCCACCTTCGCCTACACCAACATCACCCATCTTCTGGCCGGCCGCATCGTCGCGCGCGGCGAGGGGGCGGCGGACTGGAACGCGGTGCTGCGCCAGGACCTGCTGGAGCCGCTGGGCATGGCCGAGACGTCGACCACCGCCGAGGCGATCGAGGCGGCGCCGGACCACACCCAGGGCCATCGCTGGACCCCCGACGGCACGGTGGAGGTGCCGTTCACCCCGATCTTCCCCTATGCCTTCGGCGGCGCCGGCGACATGAACTCCACCATCGAGGACATGGCGCGCTGGCTGCGCCTGCAGCTGCGCGACGGCAGCTTCGACGGGCGCCGCATCGTGTCGGCGGAGGCCATGGCGGCAACCCGGACCCCGCGGGTGGAGATCACCGACAAGGTGTTCTATGCGATGGGCTGGGTCGGCGTGCTGACCCCGAACGGCCGCGTCATCTGGCACAATGGCGGTACCCCGAGCTTCGGCGCCTATGTCGGCTTCGTGCCGGAGAGGGATGTCGGCGTCGTCGTCCTGACCAATGAGGAGAATGTCGGGTTCCCGGATGCCGTGGGCGCCTGGGTGCTGGACCGGCTGCTCGACAATCCGCGGGTCGACCATGCCGCGGCCGCGCTCGACGCCGCGAAGGCCCGGTACGCCGAGGCGGCGAAGGCGTTCGTGCGGCCGGAGCACCCGCAGCCGGCCCTGCCGCTGGCGTCCCTGGCTGGCGGCTATGCCGAGCCAAGCCTGGGCAAGGCGGTGCTGCGCCCGGACGGCGACGGCGCGGTGCTGGAGCTGCAGGAGGGCGGCGCCGCGTTGCGGCTGGAGCCGTGGGACGGCAGCGTCTTCATCATCCGCCAGCAGCCGGTGGGCCGGTTCGCCGCCATCGTCGAGAACAGCGGCCCCAGCCCGAGCGGCTTCGCCCAGTTCCAGATCGACACAAACGGCACGACGCCGCTGCTGCGCCTGACCATCGAGAATCAATCCTACGTGTTCCGGCGCGAATAGGAGGTCCCGCCCGGCCCGCTTCGGCGCTATCGTCGCGGACGAATCAAGCGGGGAGACCAAGCATGCCCGGAGCCCGGCGCACCGCGATCGGCCTGATGAGCGGCACTTCCATGGACGGCATCGACGTGGCGGTGATCGAGACCGATGGCGAGACCGTCTTCGCCCGCGGCGCCGCCTCGACCACGCCCTACACCGACGATGTGCGCAATGCCCTGCTGGCGGTGGCGCGCGACCCGGCCCGGGCCGAGCATGAGGCGCTGGCGGACCTCTCCGCCGCCGTTACCGACCTGAACGCCGCCGCGGTGCGCCGGCTGCTGCACGAGGCCGGGCTGGCGCCCGAAGCGATCGACGTGGTCGGCATGCACGGCCAGACTGTGCTGCACCGGCCGGAGCGGCGCTTCACCCGGCAGCTCGGCGACGGCGCCCGGCTGGCCGCCACGCTGGGCATCCCCTGCGTCAACGATTTTCGCTCCGCCGACGTCGCCGCCGGCGGCCAGGGCGCGCCCTTCGCGCCGCTGTACCACGCGGCCTTGGCCAAGGACCTGCCCCGGCCGCTGGCGGTGCTGAACCTGGGCGGCGTCGGCAACGTCACCGTCATCGAGGACGGCGCTATCACCGCCTTCGACACCGGCCCGGCCAGCGCCATGATCGACGACTGGGTGCAGCGCCACACCGGCGCCCGCTATGACGAGGACGGGCGGATCGCCGCCTCCGGCATCGTGGTGCGGGACCGGCTGGATGCCCTGATGGCCAATCCCTATTTCGACGCGCCGCCGCCGAAATCGCTGGACCGCAACGACTTCCCGATGGCGGCGGTGGACGGGCTGTCGCTGGCCGACGGCGCCGCCACCCTGGCCGCCTTCACCGTCGCCTCGGTCGCCGCGTCGCGCCGGCACTTCGCCGCGGCGCCCGGCCGCTGGCTGGTGACCGGCGGCGGCCGGCACAACGGCACGTTGATGAGCGGGCT
>NZ_JANX01000537.1 GCF_000767795.1 Inquilinus limosus MP06
GGCGCGCCGGGTCGGCACCATGGCCTTCGGCCTCTATGCCGCGCCGTCCTATCTGGCGGGCCGGCGGCCGGAGGACTGGGGGTTCCTGGGCGACGACGACTCCGCGGGGGAGCTGCCGCAGCACCGCTGGATGCTCGCCTTCGCCGGGTCGCGGCCGCTGGTGCTGCGCAGCAACGACATGACGACGCTGTTCCAGGCCGCCCGCGCCGGCATCGGCATCGCCGCCCTGCCATGCTTCGTCGGCGAGGGCGATCCGGGCCTGACCTGCGTCGAGCCCGACCGCGCCGGCGTCGGCAGCCGGGAGATCTGGATCGGCATCCATGAGGACCTCCGCCGCTCGCCCCGGCTGCGGCTGGCGATGGACGCGATCGCCGCGATCTTCGCCCGCGAGCGCCGGCTGCTGGAAGGTGCCGGCGCTCGCTAGCGATCTCAGGAGCCGACCGGCTTCATCTGCAGCCCGGGAACGACGGTGTTCGGCCGGGGCGCTGTCGCGCCGGGAACCGTCGCGCCGGCCACAGCAGGCACCAGGGTGATGTTCACCGGCGAGGTGTATTTGTTGTCGGCGCCGCTGGCGGAATCGATCGCCCAGCCGATGCCGCCGCCCAGGATGACGTTGCCGACCGTCGCCCCGGCCACATCCGATTTGTTCAGGAAAGTCGCTGTCTGGTACCCCACCTTGTCGCAGGAGATCGTGATGTCGTGCTTGGTCTTCTTGATGGTCGTCGCCGCCGGCGTCGCCGGGATGGTCGCGATCACCGTGCCTTCCCGCTGCAGCTGACACTGCGCCCCGGACGGGTTGGTGTTGACCGCGATCTCCTGGGACGTGCCCTCGATGATGGAAGAACAGGCGCTCAGGCTCGCCGCCGCGGCGAGCGCCAATACAAATCGCTTCATCACTATCCCCCAACGAAAATGCGCGAACGCATAAATCAGTCAAAAATTGACTAAAACCCATCATTATATGTGTCGGGAACAGGAGTAAAGGGCATCGCCGCCGTCCGTTCGCATCGGCCGGGCCCTGCGGCGCGGGCCCGGCCGATGCGAGGGCTCAGACCCCCGTCGCCGCCCGCAGCGCCTGGTCGAGGTCGGCGATGATGTCGCCCACCGATTCCAGGCCGATCGACAGGCGGATCACCTCCGGCCCGGCGCCGGCGGCCTTCAGCCCCTCCGGCGTCAGCTGGCGGTGGGTGGTCGAGGCCGGGTGGATGATCAGCGACCTGGCATCGCCGATATTGGCGAGGTGGCTCAGCAGCTCCACCCCCTCCACCACCTTCACGCCGGCGTCGAAGCCGCCCTTGACGCCGAAGGTGAAGACGGCGCCGGCGCCGCGCGGCAGGTACTTCCTGGCAAGATCGTGGTACTTCGAGCCCGGCAGGCCGGCATAGTTCACCCACTCCACTGCCGGGTGGGTCGACAGGAACTCCGCCACCTTCTGCGCATTCTCGATGTGCCGGTCCATCCGCAGCGACAGCGTCTCGATGCCCAGCAGGGTCAGGAAGGCGTTCAGCGGCTGCTGGTTGGTGCCGAGGTCGCGCAGGCCGACGGCGTGGCCGTAGAAGGTGTAGGCCAGGTCGCCGAAGGTCTCGAAGAAGCGCAGCCCGTGATAGCCAGGCTCCTCGGCGGTCAGGCCCTTGAACTTGTCCGACTGGGCCCAGTTGAAGCGGCCGGAATCCACCACCACGCCGCCGACCGAGGTGCCGTTGCCGGACAGGAACTTGGTGGTGGAGTGGACGACGATGTCGGCGCCGTGCTCGATCGGCCGGCACAGATAGGGCGTCGCCATGGTGTTGTCGACGATCAGCGGCACGCCCAGCTCGCGCGCCACGGCGGCGATCGCCTCCAGGTCGCTGATCACGCCGCCGGGATTGGCCAGGCTCTCGACGAAGATCGCCTTGGTCATGTCGTTGGCGGCGCGGCGGATGTTCTCCACATCGTCGACGTCGACGAAATGCGTGACCCAGCCGAAAGCGCGCTTGAAGCTGTTGCCGAGCTGGTTGATCGACCCGCCATACAGCTTGTTAGCGGCGACGATCTCGGCCCCCGGCTCCATGAACGGGAACAGGGCCAGCAACTGCGCGGCATGGCCGGAGGAGGTGGCGGTGGCGCCGACCCCGCCCTCAAGCGAGGCCATGCGCTCCTCCAGCACCGACACGGTCGGGTTGGTCAGGCGGCTGTAGATAAAGCCCAGCTTCTGCAGGTTGAACAGCGAGGCGGCGTGGTCGACATCCTCGAACACATAGGAGGTGGTCTGGTAGATCGGCGTCTGCCGCGCGCCGGTGGTCGGGTCGGGCCGTGCGCCGGCGTGGATCGCCAGCGTCTCGAAGCCCGGGCCGCCCGGGTTGTTGCTCTCGGACATGATCCTCACCCTCTTTTCTGGATCTTCGACGAAATCACGCGCGACGAGGTGCCCATCCAGCTCAGCTCGCCGTTCAGCCGCGCCCATTCGATCTTCGGGCAGCGGTTCATCACCACCCGGATGCCGGCGGCCTCCGCCTTCGCCGCGGCGGCGTCGTTGCGCACGCCCAGCTGCATCCAGATCACCTTCGGCCGCACCGGCAGGGCCAGCGCCGCGTCCACCACCCCCGCCGCGGCCTCGCTGTTGCGGAAGATGTCGACCATGTCGACGGGCACCGGCACCTCGGCCAGGCTGGCATACACCGTCTCCTTCAGGATGGCCTGGCCGGCCACGCCGGGATTGACCGGGATGACGCGGTAGCCCTTGCCCTGCAGATAGGTCATGGCGAAGTAGCTGGGGCGGTTCCAGTTCGGGCTGGCGCCGACCATGGCGATGGTCTTCACCTCGCGCAGGATGCCGCGCAGATAGGTGTCGTCGTATCGCTCGTGATCCATCTCCGCTCAGCGCCCCTGCCAGACGGGCGGGCGCTTCTCCAGGAAGGCGTCGATGCCTTCCTCGGCGTCACGGGCCAGCATGTTCCGGGTCATGACCTCGCTCGCATAATCATAGGCGCTCTGCAGGCCAATCTCGGCCTGCTCGTAGAAGGCTTCCTTACCGATCGCCAGGGTCAGCGGCGACTTGGCCCCGATCTGCCGGGCCAGGCCCATCGTCTCCTCCGCCAGCCGCGCGGCCGGCACCACCCGGTTGACCAGCCCCAGCTCGCGCGCCCGGTCGGCGCCGATCGGGTCGCCGGTCAGCAGCATCTCCATCGCCGGCTTGCGGCCGACGGCGCGGGACAGGGCGACCATGGGGGTGGAGCAGAACAGGCCGATATTCACGCCGGGCGTGGCGAAGCGCGCCTCGGAAGCGGCGATGGCGAGGTCGCAGGTGGCGACCAGCTGGCAGCCGGCGGCGGTGGCCATGCCCTGCACCTGGGCGATCACCGGCTTGGGCAGCCGGGTGATGGCCAGCATCAGGGCCGAGCACTGGGCAAAGGTTCGCTCGTAATGCTCGCGGCTCGGGTCGCCGCGCAGCTCCTTCAGATCATGGCCGGCGCAGAACGCCGGGCCGGATGCTCCCAGCACCACGGCCTTGACCGACTCGTCCTGGCGGATCGCCTGCAGCTCCGTCTCCAGCGCCAGCATCAGCGCCAGAGACAGGGCGTTGCGCGCCGCCGGCCGGTTCAGGGTCAGCACGGCGACGCCGTCGGCATCGTGCCGCAGCAACAGGGCGTCCGTCGCCGCGGCGGGGGGCGTCTGGCCAATTGGCGTTGAGCCAGCGGGCAGCGGGGCGGCGGACATGGCGGTTCCTCGGGCCGGTCGGTGCGGACGCACTCTACCCCGACCTTCGGCGGAGGAAACAGCCATGAACGGGTGAGAGAGGGCAGGGGCATGCCCCACCCCTGCGAATCGTTCCCTCACCCTCCCGGCCAGGGTGGAACGGTGCGCCCCTGCGTCGAACGCGCGTGGCCTCTCCCGCAGGCGAGACCCTTTCAGAATCCCCCAAACCCGTCATCCCCGCGAAAACGGGGATCTCGTAACCTTTTGATGGGATAGAGATTCCCGCTTTCGCAGGAATGACGAAGAAGGGCTGGGATGCCGTTTTGAAAAGGTCTCGCCTGCGGAAGAGGCCACGCGCCCTTATGTCCGCCGCCTCTGCGTGACCCCTCACCCGGTATCGGGTTCGTCCGGTTCCTTGCCGCCGCCGGTATCGCCGTGGAAGATGATGCCGAGGGAGCGGCAGAGGCGGTCGGCGACCCGGCCGGGCGGCTCGGCCTCGATCATCGCCTCGACATCGGGCTCCTGCAGCCGGGCCGCCAGCCCGGCCTCGACGGCGGGAACCCGCTCGCGCTCGTCCACCATGGCCAGCGACTGCCGCATCAGCTCGTCCAGCCGGGCGCGGCGACGCTGCCGCACCTCGGCCCGGCTGCCGACCGGCGGCGGCGGATA
>NZ_JANX01000538.1 GCF_000767795.1 Inquilinus limosus MP06
CGCAGCGTTTGCCCGGCCTGCAGCGCATAGGGCGGCTGCAGCCCGTTCAGCGCGATCAGCGCCGGCATAGACACGTCGTAGCGGCGGACGATGGCGAGCACGTCGTCGCCCGGCTGCACCTGCGCGGTCGCCGGTCTCTGGGTGATCTCATCCGCGCTGGGCGGAACGTTGCAGGCCGCGAGCCCCGCCGCGGCGAGGGTCGTCAGTAGGATGGGCCGGAGCCGCCATCCTCCCCGTCGGGAAGATCCGGCAGCAAAGGCACGAAGCGAACTGGCCACAGATCCTCCCGCTCCAATCCGGTTTCGGTCCGCGTGAAGCGGACCACGCGCTGGTTCCGCTTCTCGTCCCCCATGGGAATCACGATTATACCACCGATCGCCAGTTGGTCCGTCAGCGCTGAGGGCGGCAGGTCGCCGCGATGGGCGGCGGTGACGATGATGCGGTCGAACGGCGCCTGCTCGGGCCAGCCCTTCATGCCGTCGCCCCAGCGCGCGGTGATGTTGCTGATGCGCATGCCGGCGATCCGCTCCAGCGCCAGATCCAGCAGCGGCTTGTGCCGCTCGATGGTGTAGAGCCGGCGGCAGATCCGCGCCAGCACCGCGGCCTGGTAGCCGGAGCCAGTGCCGATCTCCAGCACCTTGTGCCGGTCGCCGACCTCCAGCGCCTGGGTCATCAGCCCGACCACCATCGGCTGGCTGATGGTCTGGCCGCGGCCGATCGGCAGGGCGATGTCCTCATAGGCCTGGTCGAGGAAGGCGTCGGGCACGAAGGCCTCGCGCGGCACCCGCTCGATCGCGCCGAGGACGCGATGATCCGTGATCCCCGACCGGCGGAGATGCATCAGCAGCCGGATCAGCCGTGGTTCGGCGATCATGGGCGACAGCCCTACTTGGCGAACGCGCCGCGCAGGGACTGGATCGCGGCGGCGTGGTTCAGGTCGAGATGCAGCGGCGTCACCGTGATCCGGCCGTCCCGGAGGGCGGACACGTCGGTCTCCTCGCCCTGCAGCGCCTCCTCGGTCCGGCTGGTGCCGATCCAGAAATAGGTGCGGCCGCGGGGGTCCAGCCGCTCCTCCAGCACGTCGCCGATCTTGCGCAGCCCGTGCGGCACCACGGCGACGCCCGTGACCGCGTCCGGGTCGACCGCCGGGAAGTTGATGTTGACCAGCACCTGCTCCGGCCAGTCCATGGCGACCACCTTGCGCGCGACCTCGGCGCCCCAACGCGCCGCCGTCTCCCAATCCGGCCGGCGGCCGTCGGCGAATTGCTGGCTGAAGGCGATGGCGCGGATGCCCAGCAGCGTCGCCTCCATCGCCGCGGCGATGGTGCCGGAATAGGTCACGTCCTCGGCGATGTTGCGGCCATGATTGACGCCGGACAGCACCAGGTCGGGCCGCCTGTCCTTCATCACATGGTTCACCGCCAGCAGCACGCAGTCGGTCGGCGTGCCGTCGACGGCGAAGCGCTTCTCCTCGATCTTCCTGAGGCGCAGGGGCCGGTGGATGGTCAGGGAATGGCTGGCGGCCGACTGCTCGGTCTCCGGCGCGCAGACCCAGACGTCGTCCGACAGCTCGCGGGCGATCCGCTCCAGCACCGAGAAGCCGGTCGAGTTGATGCCGTCGTCATTGGCCAGGAGGATGCGCATCGTCAGCCCTTCACGTCCAGGATCTCGATCCCGCCCATATACGGGCGCAGCACCTCCGGCACCTCGATCGCCCCGTCCTGCCGCTGATAGGTCTCCATCACCGCGATCAAGGCGCGGCCGACGGCGACGCCGGAGCCGTTGAGCGTGTGCACGAACCGCGTGCCCTTCTCACCCTCCGGCCGGAACCGGCCCTGCATCCGCCGGGCCTGGAACTCGCCGGTGTTGGAGCAGGAGGAGATCTCGCGGTACCGCCCCTGCCCCGGCAGCCAGACCTCGATGTCGTAGGTCTTTCGGGCGGTGAAGCCCATATCGCCGGTGCACAGCACGATGGTGCGGAAGGCCAGGCCGAGGCGCTTCAGCACGGTCTCGGCGCACTCCGTCATCCGCTCATGCTCGGCGGCCGACTGCTCCGGCATGGTGATGCTGACCAGCTCGACCTTGCTGAACTGGTGCTGGCGGATCATGCCGCGGGTGTCGCGCCCGGCCGACCCGGCCTCGGAACGGAAGCTCGGCGTCAGCGCGGTGAAGCGCAGCGGCAGCCCCTCCTGCTCCAGGATCTCGCCGGCGACCAGGTTGGTCAGCGGCACCTCGGCGGTCGGGATCAGCCAGTGGCCGGTGTTGGTGCGGAACAGGTCCTCGGCGAATTTCGGCAGCTGGCCGGTACCGTACACCGCCTCGTCGCGCACCATGAAGGGCGGCGCGATCTCGGTGTAGCCATGCTCGTTGATGTGCAGGTCGATCATGAACTGGCCGATCGCCCGCTCCAGCCGGGCCAGCGCGCCGCGCAGCACCACGAACCGGGCGCCGGACAGCTTGGAGGCCGCGGCGAAGTCCATCAGCCCCAGGCCCTCGCCCAGGTCGACATGGTCGCGGGCGCTGTTCAGCCGCCGCGGCTCGCCGGTGCGCCGGATCTCGATATTGCCGCTCTCGTCGGCCCCGTCGGGCACGTCGTCGTCGGGGATGTTCGGCAGCTCGGCCAGCCGGGCGGTCAGCGCCGCCTCGGCGTCGCGGTCGGCCTGCTCCAGCTCGCCCATCTTCGCCTTGATGGCGGCAACCTCGTCCATCAGCGCCTGGGCGTCGCCGCCCTTGGACTTGACGGCGCCGATCTCCTTGGACGCGGCGTTGCGGCGGGTCTGCAGCCCCTGCAGCTCGGTGGTGATCTGGCGCCGCCGCTCATCCAGCGACAGCAGCTCGGCGGCGACGGGCGACAGACCCCGCCGAGCCATCCCCTTGTCGAAGGCCTCGGGATGCTCTCGGATGAATCGGATGTCGTGCATCGCGCGCTCGGTGACTGCCGGATCGGGGAATCGTGCGCTGGTTATAGGTGCTGGGCCGGCCGGACGCAAACGGGGCGGCGTGGCCATTCGCATCTGGCGGCGGAACCCGGCGGCGGCACCGACGTTGCAGTCCGGTCCCACCCGATGCCAAGGTCGCGCATGGTCCTTCCTACCGCCTTCGTCGTCGCCCGCGACCTGAAGCGGCTGCAGCAGATCGTCACCGTGCTGCTGCGCTTCGGCTTCGGCGACCTGGTGCGCCGGCTGGGGCTGCACCGGCTGCTGAGGCAGGCCGGGCTGGCGCCGGGGGATACCGGTGCCGCGGCCCCCGGCCAGGACACGCCGGCCCGGCTGCGCCTGGCGATCGAGGCGCTGGGCCCGACCTTCGTCAAGCTGGGCCAGATCCTGGCCACCCGCAGCGACCTGCTGCCGGCGGAGTGGATCGCCGAGCTGGAGAAGCTGCACGACCGCGTGCCGCCCCTGCCCTATGACCAATTGGCGCCGGTGCTGGAGGCGGCGCTGGGCGGCGCGCCCGACGCGATCTTCGCCCGCTTCGACCGGACGCCGCTGGCCTCCGCCTCGATCGCCCAGGTGCACCGGGCGGCGCTGGCCGACGGCACCGAGGTGGTGGTGAAGATCCGCCGGCCCGGGCTGCGGCCGCTGGTCGAGGCCGATCTGCGCCTGCTGGCCCATGCCGCCAGGCTGGCCGAGGAGGAGCTACCGGAGCTGCGCCGCTATCGCCCGGAGGCGATCACCCGGACCCTGGCGGCCGCGATCGGCGAGGAGCTGGACCTGGCCAATGAGGGCCGCAACGCCGAGCTGATCGCCGCCCAGTTCGAGGACCAGCCGGAGGTCGTGGTGCCGCGCATCCACTGGGCCTGGACCAGAGAGGAGGTGCTGGTGCAGGACTTCGTCGCCGGCATCCGTCCCAGCGACGAGGCGGCGCTGGAGCGGGCCGGGCTGGACCGGCGGGCGCTGGCGGCCCGCAGCTCCAACGCCTTCCTGCAGATGATGCTGATCGACGGCGTGTTCCATGCCGACCCGCATCCCGGCAACATGCTGTGCCTGGCGGGCGACCGCATCGCCTATCTCGATTTCGGCACCATCGGCCGGCTGTCGGCGCGGCGGCGCGACCAGCTGGTGACGCTGATGGCGGCGATCACCGGCGGCAGCGCCGCCGGTGTGCGCGAGGTGCTGCTGGACTGGGCCGGCCAGCCCGACATCGACGCCCGCCCGCTGGAGGAGGCGACGGAGGCGTTCCTGGCCCGCCACACCCGCGGCGCGCTGGGCCGGCTGAAGCTGGGCCAGGCGCTGGCCGATTTCGTCGCCCTGATGCGCGACCACGACCTGGCCCTGCCGCCGGACCTGGCGCTGGTGCTGAAGGCGCTGATGACCTCCGAAGGGGTGGTCCGGCGCCTGGAC
>NZ_JANX01000539.1 GCF_000767795.1 Inquilinus limosus MP06
CCCGCTTCCAGCGCCGCTATCCGGAGCTGCTCGGCGCGCTGCAGCTGGCCGTGCCGCAGGTCTCGGCCGCGACCCGGCTGGGCTACCGCGTCCAGGCCGTGCCGCTGGATCAGGCGACGGCGACGCGGCTGTGCGAGGCCCTGGCCACCGAGAAGACCGGCTGCCTGGTCGTTCCCCGCTGATTTGAGTTCCCGTTGATGCCTCAGGCGATCCTGTTCGGCTGTGCCGGCCCCGTTCTCGCGGCTGAGGAAAAAACCTTCTTCCGCGACGCCGACCCGCTCGGCTTCATCCTGTTCCGCCGCAATTGCGAAACGCCGGACCAGCTCAAGGCCCTGGTCGCCGAACTGCGCGACGCCGTCGGCCGTAATGCGCCGGTGATGATCGACCAGGAGGGCGGGCGCGTCGCCCGGCTGCGGCCGCCGCACTGGCCCGGATTTCCGGCTGCCGGCCGCTTCGGCACGCTGGCGGCGCTGGACATGGACGCGGCGGAGGAGGCGGTGCGGGCCAACGCCACCGCCATCGCCCTGACCACCGGTGCCGCCGGCATCGACATCGTCGCAGCCCCGGTGCTGGACCTCGACCTGCCCGGCGCCGACCGCACCGTGGTTGGCGACCGCGCGTTCTCCGGCGACCCGGCGGTGGTCGCCCGGCTCGGCCGGGCCACGGCCGAAGGGCTGCTCAACGGCGGCGCACTGCCGGTGATTAAGCATCTGCCGGGCCATGGCCGGTCGCGGGTCGACAGCCATGTCTCGCTGCCGGTGGTCGACGCCGACCTCGACACGCTGGAGCGCACCGATTTCGCGCCGTTCCGCGACCTCGCCGGCCTGCCCTGGGGCATGACCGGCCATCTGGTCTTCACCGCGCTCGACCCAGACCATCCGGTCACCCAGTCGCCGACCGCGATCCGCGACGCGGTGCGCGGCCGCATCGGCTTCGACGGGGTGCTGTGCAGCGATGACCTGTCGATGGGCGCGCTGGCCGGCCCACTGCCGCAGCGGGCGGAGCGGGCGCTGGCTGCCGGCTGCGACCTGGCCCTGCACTGCAACGGCGACCTGGCGGAGATGAGGGCGATCGCGGCGGCGGTGCCGGCGATCGGGCCGGAGACCGAGGCCCGCCTGGCCCGCGGCGAAACCTGGCGCCGTCCGGCAAGCGACCGGCCGGTGGAGATCCATCTGGAGCGGGTGAGGGAGCTGCTGGGCCGGCTGCCGACGGCGTAGCGGCCTTGAGGCACGCGATGTCGGGATCGCTTCAGTGCTCCGGCATGGATCTTCTTCATCCTCCCCCTCCCCCTCCCCCGCGGGAGGGGGAGGATGTAAGGGCAAAGCCGGCTCACCGCCCTACAGCATCCACGGCCGGAACAGGGCCTTCCGATCCACCACCCCGCCGGCGGTCACGAACACGCCGCCCCCGGTGTAGTGCAGGGTCTTCGGGTGCTTCGGCACCGGCGCCGCATGTGCCTTCACCACCTCGAAGATGAAGAAGTTGTAGCGCTCGACCAGCGCGTCGTCGTGCAGCCGGCACTCGAAGCCGGCATGGCATTCGCGGATCAGCGGTGCCCCGACCTCTTGCGCCGGCTCGGCGGTCAGGCCGAATCTCTCGAACTTGTCGACCTCGGCACCTGAGGTGTTGCCGATCCCGACCACCGTGTCGGTCAGGGCCGTGGTCGGCAGGTTGATCACGCATTCGCCGCTGTCGCGGATCATCCGGTGGCTGTGGTTGCCGACGGAGATCATGCAGCCGACCAGCGACGGCGAGAATTCCAGCACCGTATGCCAGCCCAGCGTCATGATGTTGGTCTGGTCCCGCCAGCGCGACGTCACCAGCACGATCGGCCCGGGCTCCAGGTAGCGCCGGACCTGGTGGACGGGGAAATCGGCCTTCCGGCGCGGTCTTGCCATGGCTGATCCTCGCGGGTGAAGGGACGCAGGCTTCAAATCAATGTCATTGCCTGGCTTGGCCCGGCAATCCAGGGCCACCAGGAGCGGCTCTTGAAAGCCCCTGGATCCTCGGGTCAAGCCCGAGGATGACGGCTGATAAACGGGGCGTTTCGCTCCCGGATCCCCATCCATACGATCGGTGTTGCGTCGCCACGCCCGGGCAGCGAAACTCAGGCGATGCTGGAAGACTGGTCGAAGGCCGATGCGCCGCCGGTGACGAGCCGGGAGGACGCCGCCTTCATTCTGAAATTCGAATCCTATGAAGGGCCGATCGATCTGCTGCTCGAACAGGCGCGCGAGCAGAAGGTCGACCTGACCCAGATCTCCATCCTGGCGCTGGCCGACCAGTACCTCGCCTTCGTCGAGCGGGCGCGGCGGCTGTCGCTGGAGCTGGCGGCGCACTACCTGGTGATGGCGGCCTGGCTGGCCTATCTCAAGTCGCGCCTGCTGCTGCCGGCGCCGCCGGGCGACGACGAGCCGAGCGGCGCCGAACTGGCCGAGGCGCTGGCCTTCCAGCTGCGCCGGCTGAACGCGATGCGCGAGGCCGGGCAGGCGCTGATGGCGCGGCCGCAGCTCGGCCACGACCTGTTCGCCCGCGGCGCCGCGGAAGAGGATGAGGCGACCCCGACCCCGGTCTGGGCCGTGTCGCTCTACGACCTGCTCAAGGCCTATGCCGAGCATTGGCGCGCCAAGGCGGCGGCCGAGGGCAGCCTGCGCATCGAGGCCTCGGTGCTGTTCTCGCCGGAGCAGGCGCTGGAGCGGATGGAGGCGATGCTCGGCCGGTTCCCGAACTGGACCACGCTGGCCGCCTTCCTGCCGCCGATGACCGGCAGCCCGCTGGTGCGGCGCTCGGCGCTCGCCTCCACCTTTGTCGCCACGCTCGAGCTGGCCAAGTCCGGCCGGCTCGCGATCCGCCAGGACGGGCTGTTCGGCCCGATCTGGCTCAAGGCCCAGGCTGCTGCTGAGACCACTACAGACGAATGACCGAGCCCCTCAAAGCCCTGCGCCTCGTCGAAGCCATGCTGTTCGCCTCGCCGACCCCCCTGACCGAGGCGGCGATCGCCGAGCGCCTGCCGGATGGCGCCGACGTGCCGGAACTGATCGACGCGCTGGTCGAGCAGTACCGCCACCGCGGCGTCACCCTGATGCCGGTGGCCGGCGGCTGGGCCTTCCGCACCGCGCTCGACCTGGCGCCCCTCCTGCGCGATGCCGGCCATATCGTCCGCCGTCTGACCCGGGCGGCGCTGGAGACGCTGTCGATCATCGCCTACCACCAGCCGGTAACCCGGCCGGAGATCGAGGCGGTGCGCGGCGTCGCCGTGGCCAAGGGCACGCTGGACACGCTGCTGGAGGCCGGTTGGATCGCCCCCGGCCGCCGCCGCCAGGCGCCCGGGCGGCCGCTGACCTGGGTCACCACCCAGGCCTTCCTCGATCATTTCGGCCTCGCCGGGCTGGAGGACCTGCCGAGCGTCGAGGAGCTGAAGGCGTCGGGCCTGCTCGACACCCGTCCGGCCATGGCCGTGCTGCCCGGCGGCACCCTGTCCGGCGAGGACGGGCCGGAGCGGCCGGAGGACGAGGACAGGGAGTAGCGGAACCGGCCGGAACGGCTGTTTTTGCTGCCGTCGAAGGCCTGGATTTCCGCGCCATTTCGCCCCGTCCGCCGCCATTGCGGCGGCGGGGGGTTTCTGCGATGATCCGGCCGCCTTGGGGCTGGAGGATGAGTTTATGGGTGGTTTGAGTATTTGGCATTGGTTGATCGTCCTGGTCGTCGTGCTCCTGATCTTCGGGAACCGGCTGCCGCGGGCGATGGGCGACCTGGCCAAGGGGATCAAGAACTTCAAGTCCGGCCTGTCGGACGACCCCAAGAGCGATGGGTCGGAAGACCGCCCGGCCGTGCCGCCGCCCGCGGGCACCGACGCCGGCAGTCCGAACCGGACGACCGCCGACCGCCAATAATCCCCTCGGGGAACCGGAACCGCGCCCCGTCTCCGGAGGCGGGGCGTGATGGACGAATGTGATGTTCGGTTTCGACTGGTCGGAGTTGATGGTCATCGTGGTCGTGGCACTCATCGTGCTCGGCCCGAAGGATCTGCCGCGCGCCCTCTATCAGCTGGGCAAATGGACGCGCCATGCCCGCCGCATCACCAGCGAGTTCCAGCGCCATGTCGACGACATCGTGCGCCAGGCCGAGCTGGAGGAGGTGCGCAAGACCGTCCAGGACGCGGCCAAGACGATGGATGTCCGCGGCCAGGTGGCGGAGCACGTGAACACCGTGCTGGACCCGGTCAAGGACATCAAGCAGGCCTTCGACAAGGCGGCCCCGGGCGCCACGCCGCTGGCCGAGCCGGACAAGGCCGCGACCAACGGGTCGGCGGCGCCTGAGGCCCAGCCGGTC
>NZ_JANX01000540.1 GCF_000767795.1 Inquilinus limosus MP06
GATGGGGATCATCAGCTACACCCGCTGGCCGGTCGAGCCGCCGCAGTTGCGCCTGTGCGTGATCGGCCCGGCCGACTACGCCGACGATCTGGTGGCGGACGCCACGCAGCCCTCCGGCCGGCCGGTCCGGGGCATCCGGCTGGGCCTCGGCGGATCGGCGGGCGCGGACTGCGACATCGTCTATCTCGGCCGGCTCGGCGAAGCCGAGAAGCGGCAGGTCTTCGCGCAGCTCGCCGGCCATCCCGTACTGAGCATCAGCGAGCACGACGAGAGCTGCGCTGTCGGCAGCATGTTCTGCCTGCAGGTGCGGGGTACCGAGGTCTCGTTCCAGATCAACCTCGATTCCGTGGCCCGCGGCGGCGTCCGGGTCAGCCCGAAGGTGCTGCAGCTCGGCCGGCGCAAGGAGACGCTGCCGTGAGCCGCCCGGCTGCGGCGGACCGGCCGACCCTGCGGCGCGTGCTGCAGCGGGCCCATCTCGGCGTCGCCTTGCTGGCGGTGACGCTGGCCGGGCTGACGCTGACCGTCGCCGGCTTCGCCGCGCTGCGCGCCTATGCCGGCAGCAACCTGCAGCTGATCGCGACCTCGATGAGCTACACCGTGGAGGCGGCGCTGGTGTTCAAGGATCGCGCCGCGGCCGAGGAGGCGCTGGGCCTGATCGCCTCCGCCGAAGGCGGCGTGGCCGAGGCCAATGTGTTCGACGCCCATGGCGCGCTGTTCGCCCATTGGCAGCGCCCGGGCGGGTCGGCTCTGGCCGAGCTGGATCATCGCCTGGCCGACATGATCTTCGCCTCGCCCGTGCTGCAGCCGATCAGCCATGACGGCGCCGAGATCGGACGCATCGAGCTTCACGGCAACGCCCGCGGCCTGCTGCGCTTCCTGGCGATCGGCGCCTGCGTCGTGCTGGTCTGCGTCGCGCTGAGCGCGCTGAGCGCGCTGCTGCTGTCGCGCTACCTGGTGGCCGGCATCGTCGGCCCGCTGCAGACGCTGACCACGGTGGCCCACCGGGTCCGCACCCAGCGGGCCTTCGACCGGCGGGTGCCGCCGGCCGGGATCGCCGAGCTGAACGAGCTGGCCGGCGACTTCAACGCCCTGCTCGGCGAGCTGGAGGCCTGGCAGGCCCGGCTGCAGCGCGAAAACGAGTCCCTTGCCCACCAGGCCAGCCATGACAGCCTGACCGGCCTGCCCAACCGCGCTGCCTTCGAGGCGCGGCTGACCGGCGCGCTGCAGGAGGCCGAGGCTGCGCGGGACCGCGTCGCGGTGCTGTTCCTGGACAGCGACAACTTCAAGCAGACCAACGACGATCTCGGCCATGCCGCCGGCGATGCGGTGCTGGCCGCCGTCGCCGCGCGGGTGCGGGACCAGCTGCGCAAGACCGACCTGGTGGCGCGGCTGGGCGGGGACGAGTTCGCGGTGCTGCTGGCGCCGATCGGCGAGATCGCCGACGCGCTGCATGTCGCCGACGACATCCTGGCCAGCCTGCGGCAGCCGGTCCGGCTGCCCGGCGACGGCACCGCCATCGCCTCGGTCAGCATCGGCATCGCCGTGTTCCCGGACCACGCGCGGGACGGGGCGACGCTGCTGCAACGGGCCGACGCCGCCATGTATCTCGCCAAACGCCTGCGGCCCGGCGGACGGGAGCTCGCCGCCGGGCCGGAGCCATTCGAAGAACGGGGGACCCACATTGCATCTCGTCACTAGACGCGCCGCCCTGTCCCTGGCCCTCTCCGGCCTCGCCGCCCCGATCCTGGCGGCATGCCAATCCGGCCTGACCCCGGCGCAGATCGCGTTGCTGAAGCAGCAGGGCTTCGAGCTGACCAGCAACGGCTGGGAGTTCGGCCTGTCCAGCAAGGTGCTGTTCGGCACCAACGAGGCCACGCTCGCCGCCGGGCAGCGTGAGTCCATCGGCCAGCTGGCGCGGGCTCTGCTGTCGGTCGACATCCACCGGCTGCGGGTCGAGGGCCACACCGACGACTACGGCACCCCGGACTACAACATGGCGCTGTCCCATCGCCGGGCCCAGGCGGTCGCCGACGCCCTGGCCGCGGCCGGCATCCCGGCCGGGGACATGCAGGTGGTCGGCATGGGCATGAGCGCCCCGGTCGAGGACAACCGCTCCTCCGCCGGCCGGCGGGAGAACCGCCGCGTCGCGATCATCGTCTCGAACCAGCAGTAGCTCGGGGGCGGCCCCGGTCTTACCTTTTCACGATTCTCCAATCCGTCATCCCCGCGAAAGCGGGGATCTCGTAGCGCTTTGGCCGGAAGGAGATTCCCGCTTTCGCGGGAATGACGGCAAAGGGACAGGTGGTGCTATGAAAAGGTCTCGCCTTACGCGGTCCCGGTCATCACCGCGGCGAACTGCTCCATCGCCCAGTCGACCTGGTCGCGGGTGATCACCAGCGGCGGCGCGATGCGGATCGTGTCGCCATGGGTGTCCTTGGCCAGCACGCCGCGCTTCTGCAGCGCCTCGCAGTAGCGGCGGGCGCCGCCGGCCTCCGGATGCAGCTCGACCGCCAGCATCAGGCCGCGGCCGCGCACCTCGCGGATCAGGTTGCTGCGCAGCCCGGCCAGCTGGGCCTGGAAATAGGCGCCCTGGCGCTCGGCATTCTCGATCATGCCCTCCTCGACCAGCACCTTCAGCGCGGTGCGGGCGACGGCACAGGCCAGCGGGTTGCCGCCGAAGGTGCTGCCGTGCTGGCCGGGCTTGAGCACGCCCAGCACCTCGGAGTTCGAGAGCACGGCCGAGACCGGGTAGAAGCCGCCGGACAGCGCCTTGCCGACCAGGGTGACGTCAGCCTCGATGCCCTCATGCGCCTCGGCCAGCAGCTTGCCGGTGCGGCCGAGCCCGGTCTGGATCTCGTCCAGGATCAGGGTGACGTTGTGGCGGGTGCACAGCTCGCGCACCGTCTTGAAATAGCCGGCGGGCGGGATCATCACCCCGGCCTCGCCCTGGATCGGCTCGACCAGGAAGGCGACCGTGTTCGGGGTGATCGCCGCCTCGAAGGCCTTGGCGTCGCCAAAGGGCACGACCTTGAAGCCGGGCGCGAAGGGGCCGAAACCACCGCGGGCGTCCGGGTCGGTGGAGAAGCCGACGATGCCGAGGGTGCGGCCGTGGAAATTGTTCTCGCAGACGATGATCTCGGCCTGGCCTGCGGGCACGCCCTTGACCTCGTAGCCCCATTTGCGGACGGCCTTGACCGCCGACTCCACCGCCTCGGCGCCGCTGTTCATCGGCAGCACCTTGTGCGAGCCGGTCAGCGCTGCGATCTCGTCATAGAACAGCGCCAGCTGGTCGTTGCGGAAGGCGCGCGAGGTCAGGGTCAGCTTCTGCGCCTGCTCGACCATCGCCGCCAAGATCTTCGGGTGGCAATGGCCCTGGTTGACCGCGGAATAGGCCGACAGGCAGTCGAGATAGCGATTACCGTCGACATCCCAGACCCAGACGCCCTCGCCGCGCGACAGCACGACGTCGAGCGGCTTGTAGTTGTGGGCGCCGAGGCGGGCTTCGGTCTCGATGAGAGTGGTCGCCGATGTGGCCATGGTCCTGCTCCTGTCCCGTCTCTTACTGCGCGCCAGAGGCCGCGCGTTCCAATGCGCCTGTCGGCTCGATGATCTGCCGCCCGAACAGGCTGGAGACCAGGTCGACCAGCAGCAGGGCGCTCTTGCCACGGTCATCAAGGAAGGGGTTCAGCTCGACCACGTCGAGCGACCCGACCAGGCCGCTGTCGTACAGCATCTCCATGATCAGATGTGCCTCGCGGTACGTCGCCCCGCCGGGCACGGTGGTGCCGACGCCCGGGGCGATCGACGGGTCGAGGAAGTCGACATCGAGGCTGACATGCAGCACGCCGTTGCGCGACGCGACCTTATCGAGGATCCGGCGCATCAGCACCGATACGCCGTATTCGTCGACCAGCCGCATATCGAACACCTCGACGCCGCGGCGGCGCAGCAGCGCCCTCTCCTCGCGGTCGATCGAGCGGGCGCCGAGGATGGTCAGGTTCTGCGGGTCCAGCCGCTCGCGCGGCTCGCTGCCGAACACGTCGTCCAGGCCGGGCTCGCCGCACAGCAGGGCGGCCGACATGCCGTGCATGTTGCCCGACGGCGTCGTCGCCGGGGTGTTGAAGTCGGTGTGGGCGTCGAGCCACAGCACGAACAGCTCGCGCCCGGCCTCGCGGCAGTGGCGCAGCACGCCGTTGACCGAACCCATCGACAGGCTGTGGTCGCCGCCGAGGAAAATCGGCAACGTGCCCTGTCTCATCAACGCATAAGCGCGGTCGCTGAGCACCCGGGCCCAGCCCGCGATCTCCGGCAGGAAGCGCATCTGCGGCGTC
>NZ_JANX01000541.1 GCF_000767795.1 Inquilinus limosus MP06
CCTCGCCGATGCTGCCCAGCAGGGCGCCGACCTCGACATTGGCGCCTTCCTCGGCGGCCACCGATTCCAGCACGCCCGCCGCGGTGGCGTTGACCTCCAGCGTCACCTTGTCGGTCTCGAGCTCGACCAGCGGCTCATCCATGGCCACGGCCTCGCCCGGCTTCTTCAGCCAGCGGGCGACGGTGGCCTCGGTCACCGATTCGCCCAGGGCGGGCACCTTGATCTCGACGCTCATAGAGTCTCCATTCCTTCCGATCCGTTCGGGCGCTCTGAGATCAGCCGACCGACAGGGCCTCGTCGACCAGCTTGGCCTGTTCCTGGTTGTGGCGGCGCAGCAGGCCGGTGGCCGGGGCCGCGGCCTCCGGCCGGCCGGCATAGCGCGGCCGGGCGCTGCGATGCTTGATCTCGCCCAGCGCGGCCTCGATCTTGCGGTCGACGAAGTACCAGGCGCCCTGGTTCTCGGGCTCCTCCTGGCACCACACCACCTCGGCGTTCGGATACTTGGCCAGCTCCGCGCCCAGCGTCTTGCGCGGGAACGGGAACATCTGCTCCAGCCGGATGATGGCGACGTCCTTCAGGCCGCGCTCGTCGCGTTCCTTCTTCAGGTCGTAATAGACCTTGCCGGAGCAGATCACGACGCGCTTCACCTGCTCGCCGGCCACCAGCTCGGCGGTCTCGCCCAGCACGCGGTGGAAGGTCGACCCGTTGGTGAAGTCGTCCAGGGCCGAGACGCACTCCTTGTGGCGCAGCAGCGACTTCGGCGTGAACACCACCAGCGGCTTGCGGAAGTCGCGGTGGATCTGGCGGCGCAGCGCGTGGAAGTAGTTGGCCGGGGTGGTCAGGTTCACCACCTGCCAGTTGTCCTCGGCCGATTGCTGCAGATAGCGCTCGATGCGGGCCGAGGAATGCTCCGGCCCCTGGCCCTCATAGCCATGCGGCAGCAGCATCACCAGGCCGGACATGCGCAGCCACTTCTGCTCGCCGGAGGAGATGAACTGGTCGATGATGGTCTGGGCGCCGTTGGCGAAGTCGCCGAACTGCGCCTCCCACAGCGTCAGGGCCCGCGGCTCGGCCAGCGAATAGCCATATTCGAAGCCCAGCACCGCGAATTCCGACAGCGGGCTGTCATGCACCTCGTAGGCGGCCTGGCCCTCGCGGATGTGGTTCAGCGGGACGTAGCGCTCCTCGGTCTCCTGGTCGACCAGCACCGAATGGCGCTGGCTGAAGGTGCCGCGGCCGGAATCCTGGCCCGACAGTCGCACCGGGATGCCCTCGGCCACCAGCGTGCCGAAGGCCAGCGCCTCGGCCGTGGCCCAGTCGATGTCCCGGCCCGTCTCGATCATCTGCGCCTTGGCCTTGAGCTGGCGCACGACCTTCGGGTTGACGTTGATGCCGGCGGGGGCCGTGCTGATCGCCTTGCCGACCTCGCGCAGCAGCGCGTCCGGCGCCGCGGTGGCGCCGCGGCGGTCGTCGCCGGCGGCGATGGTCAGGCCCGACCAGGCGCCGCCCAGCCAGTCGGCCTTGTTCGGCTTGTAGGTGGTCGACCCCTCGAACGCCTCCTCCAGATGCTTCTGGAAGTCGCGCACCACGCCCTCGGCGGCCTCGGCCGTCAGCAGGCCTTCCTCGACCAGCTGCCGGGCGTACAGCTCGCGCACCGGCGGGTGCTTGGCGATGGTCTTGTACATCAGCGGCTGGGTGAAGGCCGGCTCGTCGCCCTCATTGTGGCCGAAGCGGCGGTAGCAGAACATGTCCACCACCACGTCATGGCCGAATCTCTGCCGGAACTCGATGGCGATGCGCGAGGCATGCACCACCGCCTCGGCGTCGTCGCCGTTGACGTGGAAGATCGGCGCCTGGACCGTCCGCGCCACGTCGGTGCAGTAGGGGCCGGAGCGGGAATAGACCGGCGCGGTGGTGAAGCCGATCTGGTTGTTGATGACGAAGTGGATGGTGCCGCCGACGCGATAGCCCTTCAGGTCGGACATCATCAGCGTCTCGGCCACCACGCCCTGGCCGGCGAAGGCGGCATCGCCATGGATCAGGAGCGGCAGGACCGCGGTGCGGTCCTCGTCGCGGCGCTGGGTCTGCTTGGCGCGGACCTTGCCGATCACCACCGGGTTGACGCATTCCAGATGCGACGGGTTGGCGGTCAGCGACAGGTGCACGGTGTGGCCGTCGAAGTCGCGGTCCGACGAGGTGCCGAGATGGTACTTCACGTCGGCCGAGCCCTGGACGTCGTCCGGGTTCGCCGGATTGCCCTGGAATTCCGAGAAGATCGCGGCGAAGGGCTTGCCCAGGAAGTTCGCCAGCGTGTTCAGGCGGCCGCGATGGGCCATGCCGATCACGATCTCCTCCAGCCCCAGCTGGCCGCCGCGCTTCAGCACCTGCTCCAGTGCCGGGATCATCGCCTCGCCGCCATCCAGGCCGAAGCGCTTGGTGCCGGTGTATTTGACGTTGAGGAAGCGCTCGAAGCTCTCGGCCGCGGTCAGGCGCTCATAGATGGCGCGCTTGCCCTCGGGGGTGAACTCGGTGCGGTTCTCGATCGTCTCGATCCGCTCCTGGATCCAGGCGCGCACGGCCGGATCCTGGATGTGCATGTACTCGACGCCGATATGGCCGCAATAGGTGGCGCGCAGCCGGGTCACGATCTGGCGCAGCGTCGGCGTGTCCAGGCCCAGCTGGCCGGCGACGTAGATCGGCCGCTCCATGTCGGCCTCGGTGAAGCCGTATGTGGCGGGGTCGAGGTCCGGATGGGTCTTGCTCTGCACCGTCAGGCCGAGCGGGTCGAGATCGGCCAGCAGGTGGCCGCGCACGCGGTAGGCGCGGATCAGCTGCATCGCCCGCAGCGTGTCATGGGCGGCGCGGCGGATGGCGTCGGCGTCCGGGGCGGCAGCCGCGGCGGCCGGGGCCTTGCCGGGCTTGGCGCCCCCCTTGGCTGAACCGGGGGCGGGTGCCTCGGTCGGGGCCTCCAGGGCGAAGGCCTCGCCCAGGCCGTTCAGCTTGACCGCGGGGATGGCGCCGTTCTGCGGGCTCCAGGACGGTCCGGTGTCGGCTTCCGCCTCGCCCTCGCCGAGGCCGGCGAAGAAGGCACGCCAGCTCTCATCGACCGAGCCTGGATCGGCGCGATAGCGCTCATGCAGCTCGGCGATGAAATCGGCATTCGGGGCGAACAGGAAGGAACTTTGTTCCGACGGGCTACCCATCATTTCCAACGGCCGGTCTCCGGCCGTTTCCCTGGCGGTCGGCGGCCGCATTGACGCCGCGGCCGGGCGGTCCCTCGCGGGACGGGCTCAAGTGGCGCGCAACCTACGCCGAAAGTCCAATGGATGAAAGATATGTCGGGCGCGGAACGAGCAATTTCCGGCGCCAATACGACAGATCTCCCACGCAAAGAACGCAAACGCGACATCCTGTCTGAAACAGACCGTCCGAATCGGCGGAACCTCGATACGAAAAAACCCCGACCGGCGGACCGGTCGGGGTTCACATCGATCACCAGCGGTGAAGGATCAGCCCTTCATCGCCGCGAGCATGGTCTTTCCGAGCGATGCCGGGGAGTCGGCGACGGCGATGCCGGCGGCCTTGAGCGCCTCGATCTTGTGGTCGGCGGTGTCGTGGCCGCCGGAGATGACGGCGCCGGCATGGCCCATGCGGCGGCCGGGCGGGGCGGTGCGGCCGGCGATGAAGCCGACCACCGGCTTCTTGGTGCCCGAGGCCTTCAGGAACTCGGCGCCCATCACCTCGGCGTCGCCGCCGATCTCGCCGATCATGATGATGCCCTCGGTCTCCGGGTCCTCCACGAACATCGTCAGCGCGTCGACGAAGTTGGTCCCGTTCACCGGGTCGCCGCCGATGCCGATGCAGGTGGTCTGGCCGAGGCCGGCCGCCGTGGTCTGCGCCACCGCCTCATAGGTCAGCGTGCCCGACCGGCTGACGATGCCGATCTTGCCGCGGCGGTGGATGTGCCCCGGCATGATGCCGATCTTGCACTCGCCCGGCGTGATCACGCCCGGGCAGTTCGGCCCGATCAGCCGGGTGGCGGAACCCGCCAGCGCCCGCTTGACCCGGACCATGTCCAGCACCGGGATGCCCTCGGTGATGCACACCACCAGCGGGATCCCGGCGTCGATCGCCTCCAGGATCGCGTCCGCGGCGAACGGCGGCGGCACGTAGATCACCGAGGCGTTGGCGCCGGTCTGGTCCACCGCCTGGGCCACGGTGTCGAACACCGGCAGGTCGAGGTGGCGGGTGCCGCCCTTGCCCGGGGTGACGCCGCCGACCATGCGGGTGCCGTAGGCGATCGCCTGCTCGGAA
>NZ_JANX01000542.1 GCF_000767795.1 Inquilinus limosus MP06
GCGGGCGCGGCGGCGCCCGACCCGGCGGTGGCGACCGCGGCGGGCAGCGAATCGTCGACGCCCAAGAGCGGCTTGACCGGCCGGCCGCGCTCGGCCTCGACCATGAAGTCGTGCCAGATCTTCGCCGGCAGGCTGCCGCCGGTCACCTTGTCCATCGGCGTGCCGTCGTCATTGCCCACCCAGACGC
This sequence comes from Inquilinus limosus MP06, assembly GCF_000767795.1. Lineage (GTDB taxonomy): Bacteria > Pseudomonadota > Alphaproteobacteria > DSM-16000 > Inquilinaceae > Inquilinus > Inquilinus limosus_E. Next base: position 188 of record NZ_JANX01000542.1, read on the forward strand.
CGACCACGTAATCCGCCGTGAAGCCGATGAACCAGGCGTCGCGGTAGCCCTGGCTGGTGCCGCTCTTGCCCGCCGAGGGCCGGTCGAGCCGGGCGCTGCGGCCGGTGCCGATGGTCATGGTGGCGGCCAGCATGCGGTTGATCGCCTCGACATGCCAGGGCAGCACCGCCTCGCCCGGGCCGCCGCCGTAGCGGGTGTAGATCGGGTCGGTGCCCGGCGCGCCGGTGATGCGGTCGACGCCGTAGGGCCAGACGCCGTTGCCGCTGTTGGCCAGCGCGGCATAGGCGGCGGTCAGCTCCAGCAGGTTGACCTCGCTGGTGCCGAGCGCCAGCGACAGCTCCGGCCGCAGCGGCGAGTTGATGCCGAGGCGCCGGGCCAGGCCGATGGTCTTGTCGATGCCCGCCCGCTGCAGCATGCGCACCGCGGCGGTGTTGTAGGATTTGGCCAGCGCCTCGCGCGCCGTCACCTCGCCGTGGAACTTGCCGTCATAGTTGCCCGGCGACCAGTTCTTGATCGTGATCGGCGCGTCCAGCACCAGGCTGTCCGGCGTCAGCCCCTGCTCCACCGCCGCCAGATAGGCGAACATCTTGAAGGAGGAGCCGGGCTGGCGCTGCGCCGTGACCGCGCGGTTGAACTGGCTCTGGCTGTAGCCGCGGCCGCCGACCATGGCCACCACCGCCCCGTCCGGCCGCATCGCCACCAGCGCCGCCTGGCTGGCGCCGACCTTGCCGCCATCCTCGGCCATGCGGGCGTCGACGATGCTCTCGGCCGCGCGCTGCAGCGACGGCACCAGCGTGGTCTGCACGGTCAGGGCCGGGGCCGCGGTGTTGGCGAAATCCGGCACCTGGTCGGCGATCCAGTCGGCGAAGTAGCGGCTGCCCGAGCCGCCGCCCGGCCGGCGCGGCGGCACCGGCGGCTGGTCGTCGGCCGCCTTCAGCTGCTTGTCGGTGATGAAGCCGGCATCGACCATCGCCGCCAGCACCACGTCGGCGCGCTGCCGCGCCGCCTCCGGGTCGCGGTCCGGCGAATAGCGCGACGGCGCCTTCAAGAGGCCGGCCAGGATGGCCGCCTGCTCCAGGTTCACATCGGTCGCCGGCACGCCGAAATAGGCCCTGGCGGCGGCGTCGATGCCGTAGGTGCCGGAGCCGAAATAGACGCGGTTGAGATAGGCGGTGAGGATCTGGTCCTTGGAGAAGTTCATCTCCAGCCACACCGCCAGGATCGCCTCCTGGATCTTGCGGCGGACCGTCCGCTCCGGCGTCAGGAACAGGTTCTTGGCGGCCTGCTGGGTGATGGTGGACCCGCCCTGGACGGCCCGGCCGGCCCGGTAGTTCACCCACAGCGCCCGGGCCACGCCGATCGGGTCGATGCCGTAATGGTGATAGAAGCGGCGGTCCTCGATCGCCATCACCGCCTGGGTCAGGTGCTTCGGCAGGGCCGAGGCCTGGACCATGTCGCCGGTCATGTCGCCGTAGCGGGCGATCTGGCCGCCATCGGCGGCGACCACGGTGATGGCCGTCCGCCGCTCCGGCATCGCCACCTGGCGGATGTCGGGCAGGTCATAGGCGAAATAGGCGACGACGACGCCCAGCGCGATGACGCCCCAGATCGACAGCACCGCGCCCCATTTGGCCACGCCCCACAGCCAGTGCCGGCGGCCCGGGGACTTGCGCGGCTTCTGAGTCGACCGGGACGGCGATTTGGGGCGGCGCGGCGAGGACTTGCCGCCGGACGTGCTCGTCCGGGAGCGGCCACCGGTGGCGCGCAAGGCAGGTCTGCCGGAAGAGCGGGTCGTCATAATGCTGAACTTATCTCGCGAGAATCCCGCAATATCAAGCTGGAATGCGGCGGAATTCAGGAATCGGCTGAGGCTGTGGCGTCACGGTGACGGGGTAAATTTCCCGACAACAAAATTTCACTTGCATCAGGGGGGCACCGACCGTATTTGACCCCTCGGAACGTATTCGCACGTGCCCCGGCCCACCCGGTCGACCAACACCGATCCAAGGTGGGCACAGCAACGACGTCACGCGTCTCCTCGGTCTGTCCGGCTCCGGCCGGCTGGGTTGAAGAGAAGTTTTTCGGTTGCATGTGCGGAGAGGGTTCCTCTTCCGTGATTGTCTGGATGGTTTCCCGGGTGTCGCCCTATGGCGTCGTCCCGCGATCCCGTCTCTGCAATCCGGAACCGCATGTGCCGCCGGGTTTCGTCGCCGGTGAGCAGAGGCGGGGCGCCTCAGGCAACGGTTGGGTTTGAACTGGCTTGCCGTGAGGGATCAGTCCCCATGAACACCAAGATTGCCTCCTTCCTGGAAGAGCGACGTCCCGAGACCCCGTGCCTCGTGCTGGACCTCGACGTCGTCGCCGGCAACTACCAGGCCCTGGCCGCCGCCCTGCCCGACAGCCGCATCTTCTACGCGGTGAAGGCCAATCCGGCGCCGGAGATCCTGTCGCTGCTGGCCGCGCTGGGCTCGTGCTTCGACACCGCCAGCGTCGTCGAGATCCGCGACGCGCTGGCCGCCGGCGCCACCCCGGACCGCGTCTCCTTCGGCAACACCATCAAGAAGCGGGTCGACATCGCCACCGCCTATGCCCTCGGCGTGCGCCTGTTCGCCTTCGACAGCGAGGCGGAGCTGCGCAAGATCGCCGAGGTCGCGCCGGGCAGCCGCGTGTTCTGCCGCATCCTGACCTCGGGCGAGGGCGCCGAGTGGCCGCTGTCGCGCAAGTTCGGCTGCGAGCCGAGCATGGCGCGCGAGCTGCTGGCGATGGCGCCGGGCCTGGGCCTCGACCCCTATGGCGTGTCGTTCCATGTCGGGTCGCAGCAGCGCGACACCGGTGCCTGGGACCAGGCGCTGGAGTCGGCGGCCGCGATCTTCCGCGACCTGGCGGCCAAGGGCATCGAGCTGAAGATGGTCAATCTCGGCGGCGGCTTCCCGACCAGGTACCTCAAGGAGGTGCCGACGCCGGAGGCCTATGGCCGCGCCATCGACGCCAGCCTGCGCCAGCATTTCGGCAACCGCCTGCCCGAGACCATCATCGAGCCGGGCCGCGGCATGGTCGGCAATGCCGGCGTGATCCAGACCGAGGTGGTGCTGATCTCGAACAAGTCGGCGAACGACAACACCCGCTGGGTGTATCTCGACATCGGCAAGTTCGGCGGCCTGGCCGAGACCATGGACGAGGCGATCCGCTACCCGATCAGCACGATCCATGACGGCGACGCGTCCGAGCCCGCCATCCTGGCCGGCCCGACCTGCGACAGCGCCGACGTGCTGTACGAGAAGACGCCCTACCCGATGCCGGTCTCGCTCGCGATCGGCGACAAGGTGCTGATCCACGGCACCGGCGCCTACACGACGACCTATTCGGCGGTCGCCTTCAACGGCTTCGCCCCCCTCAAGGCCTATTACATCTGAACCTCATACGGGTGGGGATCGGGTTCATGGACATCATGCGGGAGCGGCCGCGCCACGCGGCCGCCATCGAGAGCCTTGTCGCCGACTGCTTCGGCGAGGGGCGCTTCGGCAAGACCGTCTACCGGCTGCGCGACGGGGTGCGGCCGAACAACGAGCTGGGCCTGGTCGCGATCGAGGATGGCGAGCTGGTGGGCACGCTGCGCTTCTGGCCGATCCAGGTCGGCGGCGTCGGCGAGACCGTCCTGCTCGGCCCGCTCGCGGTGGCCGAGGGGCTGCGCTCGACCGGCGTCGGCTCGCGGCTGATGCGGGCCGGCCTGTCGCGCGCCGTGGCCTTCGGCCACCAGAGCGTGATCCTGGTCGGCGACGAGCCGTACTACCGCCGCTTCGGCTTCCGGCGCGACCTGACCCTCGGCCTGATGCTGCCGGGGCCGGTCGACTACGACCGGCTGCTGGGCCTGGAGCTGGTGCCGGGCGCGCTGGCCAACGCCCGCGGCCTGATCGGCCGCGCCGACGGGATGCCGGTACGGTACGAGCCGGCGGCCGCGGTCGCGTGAAGCTGAGGCTGATGCGCCCCTTCTATCCTCCCCCTCCCCTTGCGGGAGGGGGTAGGGGGAGGGGTTTGGCGCCGCTCGACTGACATCAAACGTTTGGCAAAGTCTGCTGCAGCTCGGACAAGCCGGGTCT
>NZ_JANX01000543.1 GCF_000767795.1 Inquilinus limosus MP06
CCGCCTGGTCCATGCCGAGGCCGACGGGCTGCCGGGGCTGATCATCGATCGCTATGGCGACGTGCTGGTGATGCAGAGCAACACGGCGCTGATGGACCGGCTGGAGGGCGCGCTCTGCGACGCGCTGGAAGATCTGCTCAAGCCCCGCGCCATCGTGCTGCGCAACGACAGCGCCGTGCGCGGCCTGGAAGGGCTGGCGGAGGAGGTGCGGGTCGCCCGCGGCGCCGTCGACGGCCCGATCGCGGTGGAGGAGAACGGCGCTCGGTTCGAGGCCGATCCGCTCGGCGGCCAGAAGACCGGCTGGTTCTTCGACCAGCGCGACAACCGCGCCTTCGTGGCGAAGCTGGCCCGCGGCCGCCGGCTGCTCGACGTCTACACCCACACCGGCGGCTTCGGCATCCAGGCGGCTCTGGCGGGGGCGGAGGCGGTGACGCTGGTCGACCGCTCGGCCCCGTCGCTGGAGCTGGCGGCCAAGGCCGCGGCCGCCAACGGCGTCGCCGACCGGGTCACGACCGCCCGCGGCGAGGCCTTCGCCGAGCTGGAGCGCCGGGGCGGGGAGGGCGAGCGCTGGCCGGTGGTGGTGGTCGACCCGCCGGCCTTCGTGAAGTCGAAGAAGGACCTCGCCGCCGGGGCCCGCGGCTATGCCAAGCTGGCGCGGCTGGCGGCGCGGATCACCGAGCGCGGTGGCTTCCTCTGCGCCTTCTCCTGCAGCCATCACGTCGACCCGGATCTCTTCGCCGAGCAGGTGGCGCGCGGCCTGGTCGATGCCGGGCGGACCGGCCGGATCCTGCGCCAGTCCGGCGCCGGGCCGGACCACCCGGTGCACCCGCTGCTGCCGGAGAGCGCCTATCTCAAGGGCATCGTGCTGCAGTTGGATTGAGGTGCTGATCCGCTTCCACCATTCCCTTTTTCGTCATCCCTGCGAAAGCGGGGATCTCGTCCCGTATGTCTGGCGAGAGATTCCCGCTTTCGCGGGAATGACAAGGGTTGGAGAGGTCGTCCCCGGGGTTGACAAGCCGGGCCGCTCCCGCTGGTCTATACCAGCCAAAAGGGGAGGCCCGAGACAATGACCACCATCCTATCCCGCGTCCTGATGACGGGCGCGGCGTTCGTCGCGCTGGCCGGCGCCGCCCGCGCCGAGGACGTGACGCTGACGATCGAGAGCTGGCGCAACGACGACCTGAAGATCTGGCAGGACAAGATCATCCCGGCCTTCGAATCGACGCATCCGGGGATCAAGCTGAACTTCGCGCCCTCGGCGCCGACCGAATACAACGCCGCGCTGAACGCCAAGATGGAGGGCGGGGTCGCCGGCGACATCGTCGCCTGCCGCGCCTTCGACGCCTCGCTGGCGCTGTTCCAGAAGGGCCATCTGGCGCCGGTGAACGACCTCAAGGGGATCGACAATTTCACCGCCGATGCGCGGACGGCCTGGAGCACCGATGACGGCAAGACCACCTTCTGCGTCCCGGTCGGCTCGGTCATCGGCGGCTTCATCTACAACAAGACCATCTTCGAGGAGCTGGGCCTGACCCCGCCGAAGACGCAGGCGGAGTTCTTCGCCCTGCTCGACAAGATCAAGGCCGGCGGGGAATACGCGGCGCTCGACATCGGCACCGCCGACCAGTGGGAGGCCGCGACCATGGGCTTCCAGACCATCGGCCCGAACCACTGGAAGGGCGAGCCCGGCCGCAAGGCGCTGATCGCCGGCTCCGCCAAGTTCACCGACGCCCCCTATGTCGGCGCCTGGGCCGAGCTGGCGAAGTGGAAGCCCTACCTGCCGGACGGCTACCAGGCGCAGTCCTACCCGGACAGCCAGAACCTGTTCACCCTCGGCCGCGCCGCGATCTACCCGGCCGGGTCATGGGAGATCCCGCTGTTCGAGGCACAGGCCGACTTCCCGCTCGGCGCCTTCCCGCCGCCGGTGGAGAAGGAAGGCGACCCCTGCTTCATCTCCAGCCACACCGATATCGGCTTCGGCATGAACGCGCAGGGCAAGCATCCGGAGGCGGCGCGCGCCTTCCTGGAATGGGTGACCTCGGCCGAGTTCGCGACGATCTACACCAACGCCCTGCCGGGCTATTTCACCCTGTCGACCCACAAGGTCGAGCTGAAGGACCCGCTGGCGGCGGAGTTCCAGGGCTGGAAGGACAAGTGCGGCAGCAACATCCGCCTGGCGCACCAGATCCTGTCGCGCGGCAAGCCCAATGTCGACCAGGTGATCTGGAACGTCTCGGCCCAGGTGCTGAACGGCACCCTGACCGCCGAGCAGGCCGGCGCCAAGGTGCAGGAGACGCTGGACGCCTGGTACAAGCCGCCGGGGAAATGAGCGGACTGCAGGGCTGACCATGATCAGGGCGATTGGCATACTATGCCAATCGCCCTATCTTATCCCTCTACAGATTTGTTCAGAGGGCAGCCCGTGATGCCGACCCGCAACGTCGTCGTGACCACTCACCAGGCCGAGCTGATCGAAGAGCTGGTCAAGTCCGGCCGCTACCAGAACGCCAGCGAGGTCCTGCGCGAGGGGCTGCGCTTGGTCGAGCAGCGCGAGCAGGAGGACGCCGCCAGGCTGGAGCGCCTGCGGGCGGCGGTCGATGTCGGGCTCGAAGCCGAGAGGCGCGGGGAGGTCACCTCATTCGATTCGGTGGCGGACCTCCGGCGCCACATGAGGGCCTTGGCCGAGAAAGCAATAGCCGACGCGGAGCGTTGATCGAAGGTGGCCCGTCGACGCTGGCAGGTCAGGCTGACCGTCGAGGCGGAACAGGATCTCGTCTCCATCATCGCTTGGACCAGGCGGACCTTCAGCGCATCGCAGGCTCGCCGCTACAACGAGACGATCATCCGGGCTGCCGCCATCTTGGCAAACGGCCCGTCTGTCCTGGGCAGCATCGCACGCGACGGGGTCCGGCCGGGCATCCGAACATTGCATATTGCGAAGTCCGGCCGTGCCGGACGCCATCTCCTGATCTACCGCCAGGCCGGTGACAACCTCATCACGGTGCTGCGCATCCTGCATGATGCGATGGATCTGGCGCAGCACCTCCCCGCAGACGACGATGCTGAATGAGGGACGCCTCTATCAAGCCCCCACCCGGGCCAGCAGCAGCAGGCGGCGGAAGGGGAACAGGGTGCTGCCGTCCGGCTGCGGCGGATAGGCCTGGGCCAGGCGGGCGGAATAGCTGGCGATGAAGGCGTCCAGCTCCGGCCCCGACAGCGCCGCCATCACCGGCAGCAGCGCCGTGCCGCGCACCCAGTGCAGCACCGGGTTGTCGCCCTTCAGCACGTGCAGGTACTCGGTCTCCCAGATGTCGAGCGCTTCGGTGCGCGGCGCCAGCAGGTCGTAATAGGCGGCCGGGGTGCCGACCGGCGGCCGGCGCAGCGGGATCCGGCCGGCCCAGGGCGCCTCCGACGCCAGCGCCCGCATCAGCACATGGCTCGGCGCGTCGTGGTTGCGCGGCATCTGCACCGCCAGCACGCCGCCCGGGGCCAGGAAGGACAGCAGGCGCGGGACCAGCGTCTCATGCGCCTCGACCCACTGCAGGGCGGCGTTGGAGAAGATCAGGTCGACCGGCTCCGTCGGCGACCAGTCGGCGATGTCGCCTTCGACCCAGTCCAGGTCCGGATGGGTCGCCCGCGCCTCGCGCAGGGCGTTGCGGTCGCGGTCCAGGCCGGTGACCGTCGCGCGCGGCCAGCGCTCGGCCAGCTGCGCCGCCAGCGCGCCGGTGCCGCAGCCGAGATCGACGATCCGCCGCGCCTCGATGTCCGGCAGCCGGGTGATGAGATCGAGCCCGGGCTGCAGCCGCGGACCGGCGAATTTCAGCGTGTGGGTGGGATTCCATGTCATGGCGGCCAATCTACCGGAAGATCCGCGCCGCGCGCATCCCCGCACCGATCCGTGGCCGGATCGATTGACTCGGGCGCCGGTCATGCCTATAACCCGCGACCGTTTTGCGTCCGGAAGGGCGCAGTTGAGCCATCCGGAGTTTGACCGTGAAGAGAACCTATCAGCCGAGCAAGCTGGTGCGTAAGCGCCGCCACGGCTTCCGCGCCCGCATGGAGACCGTCGGTGGTCGCCGCGTGCTGTCCAATCGTCGCGCCAAGGGCCGGAAGCGCCTCTCCGCGTAATCCGGCGTTCGCGCCGGGGTGACCGGATGCGTGTCCGCCTTGACGATCCCGGAATGATCCGCCTCGGCCGGCTGAAGAAGCGGGCCGAGTTTTTGGCCGTGGCCGGCACGCGCCGCAAATGGGCGCAGCCGGGCGTGATCGTGCAGCTGCGCCGC
>NZ_JANX01000544.1 GCF_000767795.1 Inquilinus limosus MP06
AGGGGCTGGCGCCGGCCCAGGTGAAGCGCGCGCGCCGCTCCGGCGGCAGCGATTCCGGCAGGATCAGCAGGCCGTAGGCCGCGTTGGCGAAGCTGAGCGCCGCCGCGGCCCAGAACGGCAGCCGGGGGTCGATGCCGGCCAGGAGCCCGCCCAGCGCCGGCCCGGCGATGAAGCCCAGGCCGAAGGCTGCGCCGAGCAGCCCGAACTTGGCGGCGCGCTGCTCCGGCGGCGTCACGTCGGCGATGTAGGCGATGGCGGTCGGGGCGCTGGCGGAGGTGATGCCGGAGACCAGGCGCCCGACCAGCAGCCAGGTCAGGTTCGGCGCCAGCGCCATCAGCACGTAGTCGAGGCCGAGGCCGAGGCTGGACAGGAGGAGCACCGGCCGCCGCCCGAACCGGTCGGACAGCGCGCCCAGCACCGGCGAGGCCAGGAACTGCATCGCCGCCCAGGCCAGGCCGAACAGCCCGCTGATCACCGCCGCCTGCTCGACGTCGCCGCCCTCGAACTCGACGATCAGCCTGGGCAGGACCGGCACCATCAGGCCGACCGCGAGGATGTCGAGCAGGATGGTCACGCAGACGAAGGCGACGGCGGCCCGGCCCGGTGGGCGCGGAGGCGGGCAGGACATCTGCATCTCTCCCAACATGAACCGGCCCTGGATGGTCTCTACCGGCTAGCCAGCCGTTCCGCGACGACCCTGCGCAAAGCGCAGGGCCAGGCGCGGGCGTGCCTGCTCGACCGGCCCGAGGCGCCCGGCCAGCCCGTCGACGAGCCCGGTCACGATGCCGGCGAGCTTGGCGAGCTTGGCGTCCTCGAGCAGCGCAATGTGGAAGACCTCCCACACGGTGAACAGGTTCGCCATGATGACGACGGGATATCGCCGGCCGTACCGCAGGGCGAGCTGGACGCCGTTGCGGGCGCTGTAATAGCGCCGGTACCAGGGGTGATTCATCGTGGTCAGCTCGAACGGGCCCAGCTTGTGGCGGCGCCGGTCCCCGATCCGGTGCGACAGCGTCAGCGACGGGGTCACGTAGAGCGGGACGTCGGACGCCCAGGCCCTGAAGCAGTATTCGGTGTCGACATGGTCGATGAACAGCGTCTCGTCGAACGGGCCGAGCGTCGCGAAGGCGGCGCGCGAGATCATGCAGCCGGAGGAGATCAGGACCGCGCAACGCTGCAGGCCGGCATCGTCGCGCATGTCGACGCGCCGCGCGGTGACGCCGTTGCTTTGCAGCACCGGGAGGTACTGCTGGACGACCTCGTCGAAGATCCGGGGGCCCACCAGGAAGGGCTGCGGGGCCAGATCGGCGCAGATCTCGCGCATGGCCGGGAAATAGTGGTCCGGCACGACCGAGTCCTGGTCGATCAGGACGACGGCGTCCATGCCGCGATCGAACTGGTCCGCCAGCCCGCGGTTGTGGGCCCCGGCGATGCCGTTCCTGTTTCCCTCATGGATCAGGACGATGTCGTGTCCGTCGAGCAGGGCCGCCAGGCGGTCATCGGGCTGCGGGGTGTTGTCGACGACCGCAAGGCCGTCGCAACGCCGGCGCAGCGCGACGATCCGGCCGATCTGCTCAGCCGTCGGATGAAACAGGACGACCACCGCTCCAAGGGCTGTCATGGGGCCTCACCGTGTTCGTATGCAGCCGACCCGGCGCTCCGATCCTCGAATTGACCTATTCCGCCGGCGCGGCCGGCTCCGGCTCGTCGCGGGCGCCGACGAAGCGGCCGAAGACCCGGCCGAACAGCCGGTTCAGATCGTCCAGCACGGTGAACACCGCCGGCACGAACACCAGGCTCAGCACGGTCGAGGTGATCAGCCCGCCGATCACCACCGAGGCCATGGGCGAACGGAAGGCGCCGCCCTCGCCCAGGCCGATGGCCGACGGCACCATGCCGGCGATCATCGCCAGCGTGGTCATCACCACCGGCCGGGCCCGCTTGCGGCCGGCTTCCATCAGCGCCTCGGTGCGGCCGGCGCCGGCGGCGATCGCCTCGATGGCGAAATCCACCAGCAGGATCGCGTTCTTGGTGACGATGCCCAGCAGCATCAGGATGCCGATCACCACCGGCAGGCTGATCGGGTAGCCGGTCACCAGCAGCGCCAGGAAGGCACCGCCGATCGACAGCGGCAGCGACACCAGGATGGTCACCGGCTGGGCGATGTCGGCGAACAGCAGCACCAGCACGGCCAGCACCAGCAGCACGCCGGCGCCCATCGCCAGGGTGAAGCCCGAGAACACCTCCTGCATGATCTCGGCGTCGCCGAAGGGCCGGATGCTGACGCCGGGCGGCAGGTTGCGCACCGAGGGCAGCGCCAGCACCGCGTCCATCGCCTGCCCCAGCGGTGTCTTGCCCACCAGGTCGCCCTCGATCGAGACGCGGCGCTGGCGGTCGTAGCGGTCGATGGTGGTGGCGCCCTCGCCGAAGGCGATATGGGCGACCGAGGTCAGCGGCACCTTGCCGCCGGTCGCGGTCGGCAGCCGCAGCGTCTCGAAAGTGGCCAGCTTGCCGCGCGCATTCTCGGCGATCTGCACCCGGATCGGCACCTGCCGGTCGCCGGCGGAGAACTTGGCCAGGTTGGCTGAGATGTCGCCCAGCGTCGCGATCCGCACCGTCTCGGCGATCTGCGCCACCGACACGCCCAGCGCCGCGGCCTCGGCCAGGCGCGGCACGATGCGGATCTCCGGCCGGTCGATCGCGGCGGTGGAGACGACATTGGCCAGCACCGGCACGCGCTCGCGGATCTCGCGCTCGATCGCCAGCGACGTCCGCACCAGCTCCTCGGAATCGTTGCCGGAGAGCAGGAGCGTGTATTCCCGCGCGCCGCCGCCGCTGAAGCTGAAGCGCAGATCGGGCTCGGCGGCCACCTTCGGCCGCATCGAACTCTCCCACGCCTTCTGGTCCAGGCCGCGGTCGGCCCGCGGCACCAGGGTGGCGACGATGGTGGCCTTGCGCACCTCGCCGCCGGCGATGTCCAGCGGGTTCACGCCGTCGCCGCCGAGGACGGCATAGACGCTCTTCACCTCCGGCTGGGCGCGGAACAGGGTCGACAGCCGGTCGGCCACGGCCTGGGTGTCCTCCAAGGTCGAGCCCGGCGGCAGCTCGATCGAGAGGGAGGAGCGGGAGATGTCGTTGTTCGGCAAGAGGCCAGTCGGGAACAGGCTGGCCAGGGCGGCGGAGGCGACGAAGATGCCCAAGCCCGCGGCGATGGTGCGGCCGCGATGCCGGATCGACCAGTCCAGCAGCCGCAGGTAGAAGCGCATCGCCGCGCCGTCGCGCTCCTCTTGATGCCCGTGGTCGCGCATCAGATAGGCCGCCATCAGCGGCGTCACCAGCCGCGCCACCAGCAGCGAGAAGGTGACGGCCACGGCCACGGTGATGCCGAACTGCTTGAAATACTGGCCGGCGATGCCGCCCATGAAGCTGACCGGCAGGAACACCGCGACGATGGTCATGGTGGTGGCGACCACGGCCAGGCCGATCTCGTCCGCCGCCTGGATCGCGGCGCGATAGGCCGACTTGCCCATGCGCATGTGGCGGACGATGTTCTCGATCTCGACGATGGCGTCGTCGACCAGGATGCCGGTGGCCAGGGTGATCGCCAGCAGGCTGATCGAGTTCAGCGAGAAGCCCAGCGCCTCCATCACCGCGAAGGTCGGCAGCACCGACAGCGGGATGGCGAGGGCGGAGATGATGGTGGCCCGGATGTCGCGCAGGAACAGGAAGACGACGATCACGGCCAGGATGGCGCCTTCGATCAGCGTCTCCATGGTCATGTCGTAGTCGGCGCGGGTATAGCGCACCAGGTTGTCGATCTCGCTGACCTGCAGCTCCGGATGCTCGACCGCCAGCTGCTGCAGCCGGGCCTGGGCGGCGTCGGCGACGACGACGTCGGAAAAGCCCTTGGCCCGGTACAGGCTGAAGGCGACGACGGGCTTGCCGTCGACCCGGGCGAAGGTGCGCGGCTCGGCCCCGCCATCGGTCACCGTGGCCAGGTCCTGCAGCAGCGCCTGGCGGCCGCCGGGCAGGCTGATGCGGCGCTGCGCCAGCTGCTCCACCGTCGCCGCCCCGGCCAGGGTGCGGATCGACTGCTCCTGCACGCCGACCGTGCCGCGGCCGCCGGCCAGGTCGATGTTGCTGGCGCGCAGCTGGTCGTTGACCTCCGAGGCGGTGATGCCGAGGGCCGCCAGCCGGTCGGGCTTCAGCTCGACCCGGATCTCGCGGTCGACGCCGCCGATGCGCTT
>NZ_JANX01000545.1 GCF_000767795.1 Inquilinus limosus MP06
ATCGCCCTCGACCTGCCCTGGCCCTGGGGCGGCGAGCGCTTCGAACTCGGGCCGGTCCGGCCGATCACCTACATCATCGGCCCGCTGGGCAGCGGCAAGACCCGGCTGGCGCTGCGCCTGGCCGAGGCGCTGCCCGGCGCCGCCTTTCTCGGCCTCGACCGTATGGCATTGGACGGCGCCGAAGCCGGGGCCTGGCTCCGTGCGCGGCCGCTGCCGGACCGGGGCCTGTCGGAGGAGGCGATTGCTGCGGTCCGCGCCCGGCTGGACGCCGATCCGGACCTCCGCACCCGGGTCGAGCGGATCCTGGCCTGGCTGGTCGAGGACGGTGCCACGGCCTCCGATGCGCTGATGGCCCTACTGGCCGCGCTGGAGGCCGAAGGGCCGGCGGCGCTGGTGGTGGACATGGTGGAGCAGGGGCTGGACCACGCGACGCAGGAGGCGCTGATCGCCCATCTGCGCCGCCGCGGGCCGGCGGGGCGGCCGCTGTTCCTGATGACCCGGTCCAGCGCGATCCTCGACCTGGCGGCGGTCGGGCCGGACGAGGCGATCCTGCTGTGCCCGGCCAATCACAGCCCGCCGAGCTATGTCACGGCCTGCCCCGGCGCGCCGGGCTACGAGGCTGTCGCCACCTGCCTGGCGACGCCGGAGGTGCGCGAACGGCTCAGCCGAGGGCCCGGTCCTGGGTCGTCCTGATCGGCGACGGCACCGAGGCGACGGTGGCGGCCGGGGTGGCGTTCTGCGCCACCGGCGCCTGCCGCACCGTCTCGCGGTGCAGGATGTAGAGGCCGCTGGCGATGACGATGCCGCACCCGGCCAGCATGGTCGGGTCCGGCACGTCGCGCCACAGCAGGTAGCCGGAGACCACGCCCCAGATCATCTGGCTGTACTGGAACGGCGCCACCACCGCGGCCGGCGCCTGGCGGTAGGCGTTGGTGACGAACAGATAGGCGGTGCCCCCGAGGATGCCGCCGATGGCGATCGCCAGCAGGTCGCGCAGCGCCGGCATCACTCCGCCCAGCACCAGGATCATCAGCCCGGTGACGATCGCCGTGGTGCTGTTGGCGTAGAAGCCGAAGGAGATCCGGTTCTCGCTGGCGATGAAGCGGCGCAGCAGAAGGAAGCCCAGCGCGTTGACGACGGCGGAGAACAGCGCGCCCAGCACCGCCGGATTGGCCATGCCGGCGCCCGGCCGCAGCATCACCATGACGCCGATGAAGCCGACGCCGACCGCGGTCCAGCGCCGCCACCCGACGGATTCCCCAAGGATCGGCACCGACAGGGCGGTGATCAGCAGCGGCGCGCAGAACAGCACGGCGTAGACGTCGGCGATCGGCATCTCCGCATAGGCGTGGAAGCAGGTGAAGGACCCCGCCAGGCCCATCGCCGACCGGGTGGCGTGCAGCCACAGCCGCTTCGTGCGCAACTGGCCGACGCCGCCGGTCATCTGGGCATAGGCCAGCATCGGCAGCAGGCCGAAGGCGGAGTTGAAGAAGATCACCTGGTACAGCGGGAAGCCCGCCGACACCCATTTCACCGCGGTATCCATGCAGGTGTAGAGGGCGAAGCCGAGACAGGCGAAACCGATGCCCGCGGCGACGGAGGCGCGGGGCGGGGCGGCGAGCGTGACGGTCATGGGGGCGGCGGCCGGCGTAGAGCGGCCTCGAGGCCGCGATCCTCACCTTACGACTGCCGATTCGGCGGCGCCATTGCGCGCCACGCATCGCCTGCCTTCGATTCGTGCAGGACTGGATGCCTGAATTTTGCCAATGTGACCTCCGGCCGCGAACAACGCATCACCGTCATTGCGAGCGCAGCGAAGCAATCCAGGGGCCGGTGCGCACCGGCCCCTGGATTGCTTCGTCGGCTTCGCCTCCTCGCAATGACGGGAGAGGGATGGGCCTCAGCCTCCCGGCGTGCTCAACCCCAGCGTCGCCCGCGGCACCAGCATGTAGGCGCGGCCCTCGGCGTTCATGGCGCTGGCCAGGGCGCCGGCCTCGTGGCCCTCGCCCCAGTACAGGTCGCCGCGGATCGGGCCGCGGATGGCGCCGCCGATGTCCTGGGCCAGCACCAGCCGGCGCAGGGTGCGGCCCGGCACCGTCGGGTCGTCCTCGATGTCCAGCCAGACCGGCGTGCCCAGCGAGATGTAGTCCTTGTCCACCGCCAGGCTGCGCCCGGCCGTCAGCGGCACGTCATGGGCGCCGATCACGTCCTCCGCCGCCTTCTCGCGGAAAAAGACGTAGCTCGGGTTCTGGTTCATCAGCCACTGCGCCCGGTCGGGGTTGGCGATCATCCAGTTGCGGATATAGCCCATCGACATCTCGTCCAGCGTGGCGATGCCGGCATCGACCAGCACCCGGCCGACCGCCTTGTAGCGCTGGCCGTTCTGGCCGTCGAACTTCAGGCCGATCACCGTGCCGTCATCCAGCCGCACCTTGCCGGAGCCCTGGATCTCCAGGAAGAAGGCGTCGATCGGGTCGTCGACCCAGGCGATCTCGTAGCCGCGCCCGTCCAGCGCGCCGCGGGCGATCTCGGCCCGGCTGCGGCGGCGGTCGCGGGCATTGTCCGGGGTGCGGTACAGCGGCGTCTGGTAGGCGCCGCGGCGCACCCGGCTGCCGTTCAGCTCCGGCGCGAAATAGCCGGTGAAGCGGCCGTACCCGCCGCCGTCGAAGCCGGTCAGGGCGACCGGGGTGAACCAGGTCTCGAAGAACTGGCGGGCCTGGGCCTCGTCGCGGCCGGTCAGGCGGTGGGCGGCATCGCAGATCGGCCCCCAGTCCGACACCGGCCCGTCGATGCCGTTGTAGTTCAGCCGGGTGCCGGGCGACTTGGCGGCATAGACGCTGCAGGTGTTCCAGACCGCCGGCAGGGCGGCGGCGACGTCGTCGTCCTGCCAGCCCGGCAGATGCTGGAAATCGGTGGCGACGCCGCCGGTGCCGCCGCCCTTGGGCGACCGGGCGGGGCCGGCGCAGCCGGCCAGGACCAGCCCGAGCAGAGTAGCCAGGGCTGCGGCGCGGATCGTGAAGCGCATCTAGGCGGCGCCCCCGTCCGGGTCCTTGTCGCCATCGGTCGGGGACGGCTCGATGCGGTGGCCCTCGTGCCGGCGCTCCTCGCGCCCGGCCGTGTCGGCGTCGCGCCGCTTCTCCGCCCCGGTGCGGCCGAAGCGGGCGCGGTTCTCCTGCGCCTGCGCTTCCTTCTCGGCGCGGGCCTTGGCTTTGCGCGCCTGCCGCAGATTGATCACATCGCCCATTTTCCGCATCCCTCCGTGCCGTCGAGACTAGCCGAAACGGCGGCGGCGGATAAGGCGGCAGCACGGGCTCCAGTCTCAATTGTGATTTGTATTGTGAATCCCGCCGGCAATTTCCGATCATGCGCCGGAGTCGCAACCCCGGACGACGCCTGCAGCGCCGTGAAGAAACTCGCCCTCGGTCTCATCCTCCTCCTGGTCCTGCTGGTCGCCGCGGTGCTCGTGGTGCCGGGGCAGATCGACTGGACCCCCTACCGCGCCCGCATCGCGCAGGAGATCGGCGGGCTGACCGGCCGCGCCGTCACCATCGACGGGCCGGTCTCCTTCGAGATGCTGCCGATGCCGCGCCTCGTCGCCGGCGACATCCGCGTCGCCAGCGTGCCGGGCGCCACGGTGCCGGACCTGCTGGCCGCCAGCAGCGTCGACCTGCGGGTTTCGCTGCTGCCGCTGTTGCTCGGCCGGATCGAGGTGGTGGGCGTCACCTTCGACCAGCCGAGCGTGGCGCTGGAGACGCTGCCGGACGGCCGCCGCTCCTGGGACGGGCTGGGCGACAGTGTCGGCCGCCGGCTGGATTCCGTCCGCGCCGCCATCCGCCAGGGCTCGGTCCTGTGGCTCGACCGCCGCAGCGGCCGCCAGCTCGAAATCGAGACGGCGGATGTCCGGCTGATCGCGCCGGGCGGGAGCGGGCCGGTCTCGATCAGCGGCACCGGCGTCGTCGCCGGCGTGCCGATGACGCTCGACCTGTCGCTGCAGCCGCGCTCGCCGCTCGGCGCCCTGCCGGTGAACGCCACCATCGGACTCGACGCCACCGAGGCGCGGCTCGGCGGCCTGCTGCGGCCCGATGGCGGGCTGCAGGGCGACCTGTCGGTGGTCGGCAAGGACCTCGACGCCAGCCTGGCCCGGATCGGCATCAAGCTGCCCGCCTCCTCGTCCCGGCCCGGCGTCTTCGCGCTGCGCGGCACGGTGCAGGCCGGGA
>NZ_JANX01000546.1 GCF_000767795.1 Inquilinus limosus MP06
TGTCGACGCCCGCGAAATAGATCGCGCTGCTGAGATGGCCGATGCCGGCCGGGCCGATCAGCCCCAGCTCGCATTCGGTCAGGTTGCAGCTGACGATCGGGCAGCGGTCCGGCCCGAAGGCCGGGTCGCTTTCCGCCAGCGCCTGATAGGCCCGGAAGAAGGCGTAGCTCGACGGGCCGATCAGGTTGTTCAGGATGAAGTCGGGCCGCTTTTCCCGCACCTCCTGCACCAGCCGGCCGACATCCTCGCTGCCGATCGGCAAATAGCGCTCGGCCAGCACCTCGCCGCCGCAGGCGCCGATCAGCTCCCGCGCCACGCGGTTGACCTCCCAGCCCCAGATGTAGTTCGAGCCCAGCAGGGCGGCGCGGGTGCCCCAGCGTGGCAGCACATGCTGGAACAGCGGCACGATGTGCTGGTTCGGGGCGGCGCCGGTATAGATCACGGCCTCGCTGCTCTCGAAGCCCTCATAGGGGCAGATGTACCACAGCAGCGCGTCGTGCTTCTCGATGGTCGGCAGCACCTCCTTGCGCGACAGCGAGGTGATGGTGCCGACGATCTGGCGGCAGCCATCCTCGCGGATCGCCGTCTCGCACAGGGCGTGATAGCGGTCGATCACGCCCTCGGGGTTGGCCGCGACGGGGGCGAGGGTGAAGCTGAATCCGTCATCGGCATTGACCTCCTCCAGCGCCATCAGCGCGCCGTCCAGCGCATCCCGCCCGATCGCCCCATAGGGCCCGGTGGTCGAATAGAGAAGACCGATCGCGTAGCTCGCCCGCACGTGCTGCCTGTCCCCTGAACGCACAAAGCCCCATCGCCCGCCGTCGCCGGCTTGCGGATGGGGCTTCATTGCCGCTCTTGCCCCGCGGGCAAGAAGACTATCGTGTTGTTCGCCTCAGGATACGAGCCGGCCGGTTCCTGTCAATCGCGATGCAACAATCCACCCCCGTTGTCATGCCCGGGCTTGACCCGGGCATCCAGAGATGTCGAAGCCTCGCCGGACGACCCCTGGGTTGCCGGGTCAAGCCCGGCAATGACAAGAGGGAGGGCCAATTTTCCAGATGCTATCATCTCCAATCGGGGATAAATTCTCGCATATGAGAGATTCGACTCCATCGCAACTCCTCTTCGGCCTCGGGCACAATGGCGGCCCGCCGCTGGAGGAGGAGCATCCGGATTCCGCGACCTCCTGGCGGCATTTCTGCTGGAAAAAGGCGCATGCCGCCGCCTGGAAGACGCCGCCTCGCGAGATCGCCCTGCGCCGCCTGGCCCGGGCCGAAGAACTCGGCATGAGCTATCGCGACTACACGCTGGCGATCATGGAGGGAAAGTATCTCTAGCCGACCGCCATCAGCAGCACATAGCAGAGGATGACCACGGCGAGGCACCGGAAGGCCCAGGCGACATAGCGGTACTTGGCTTGGCAGATCGCCGCCAGGTTGCGGGCATTGGCGGTGTACTCCGCGGCGATGAAGCCGGGCTCCGTGCGGCGGGCGGCGTGGTCCAGCCGCTCGCCGGCCTGCGGCCAGGCCGCCCAGTACAGGCAGGCGCCGCCGTTGCGCTTGCGCGGCAGCAACACCAGCGCCACGCAGACCAGCCCGGCCGAAAGGGCGACCACCAGCACCAGGCACAGGACCCATTTCGCCGAAGGGAAGGGAACGCTACGGGTCCAGGTGAAGACCGACCGCATCTCCGGCGACCAGGCCACCAGCGCGATCAGGAAGGTGAAGATATAGGCCGCCTTCTGGTCGGCGATCTTGATCTGCTCGTGGAAGGTCTGGTTGATGGATTTGAGGTAATCGATGTGGTCGGAGGCGTTCATCTCGGCCCGGAACAATGCCTGTCTTGAAATGTGAGACCTGGATACCGGCCATGCCGGGAAACCGCAAGCCGGCGGTTCAGCCCGGGGGTGCCGGCTTGCCAGCTCCGTCGGTCACGACCTTGAGCCGGACCAGGTCGTCATGGTCCAGCAGCCGGATGTCCGGCCCCGCGAAGCTGCGGGTGATGAAGTCGGGGTCGACCCCCATCTGCGCGACATAGGCGGCGATGAGATAGCCCGACAGCCGCATCGCCTGCCGGATCTCCTCGGCATCGACCGCCCGGCCGACCCGGGCCTGGTCGACCGCCGGGCGGTGGATGCCGAAGTCGCCGCCGTCGACACGGCGACGGACGCCGCCGAGAAAGGCCAGGGTGCAGGCGGAGAAGCAGTTGGAGAACTGGGTCTCGGCGCGGCCGTCGCCGCGACGGATTTTCACCCGCCCGACCACGGTGTCGAACCCGCCCTCGCGGATCATCTGGCCCAGCCGCGTGCCGTAGACGATCAGCCCGCCATGGGAGTTGAGCCGGACCAGCCGCGGCGGATCGGGAGTCCGCGCCAGGAAGGCCTCGAACCGTCCCGGAGTGCTGCGGTCGATCTCGCCTTCGGCCAGGATCCAGAAGCAGGCGGCGCAGTCCTGCGCCGGCCCCTGGAGCTTGAACGTCATCGACGCCGCCGCCGCGGGTTGGGCCGCGGCCGCCCCGAGCAGCCCGGCCAGCAGCAGCGACAGGCAGGCGGGGCGAAGGCGGGCTCGGTTCGGCATCGTCGGCGGCGGCGAGAGAAACCCGAAGCTTAGGCGGAAACGGGACGGAGCGGAATGGCCGGCGCTCCGCTCAGGTCAGCGGCGGCGCGACGAAGCGGCGGTAGCCCTCGCGCTCCGCCAGCCGGGCGTGCCAGCGCTCCAGCTGCGGCAGCTCCGGCTTGGCCACACCCTCGACCCCGAACCAGCGGCGGGCATAGGCGCCCAGCACGATGTCGGCCAGGGTGAACACCTCGCCCTCCAGGAAGCGCCGCCCCGTCAGGTGGCGGTCGACGATGCCCCACAGCGCCGCCACGGCGTCGGCCGCCGCCTGGATCGCCTTCATGTCCCGCTCCGCCGGCGCGGTGCGGACCAGGCCCCAGAACACCGGCCGTTCGGCCGGCTGCAGGGTCGACAGGCTCCAGTCCAGCCAGCGGTCGACCCCGCCGCGGATCCTCGGGTCCGGCGGGTAGAGGGTCCCGCCCTCGCCATATTGCTGGGCCAGGTAGCGGATGATGGCGTTGGACTCCCACAGCACGTAGTCGCCGTCCATCAGCAGGGGCACCTTGCCGTTCGGGTTCTTCGCCAGGTAGTCGGGCTCGGTGTTCACGCCGAACTGCATGCCGGCGTCGATCCGCTCATAGGCCAGGTCGAGCTCCTGGCAGCACCAGAGCACCTTCTGCACATTGACCGAATTGACTCGGCCCCAGAGGCGGAGCTGCGGAGTGGGAGAGGGCATGGGGAGGCTCCTTGACCGGGGCGGGCGCTAGCCCGGATTTCTCACACCCCCTACGCCCTGCGTCGCCTTGCGGCGAGTCGAATGCGAGGGCGGGACGCGAAAAGCGTATAGGGCCATACGGTTGAGCGGCCCGCCCCCGCAGGCGGCCGCCGCAAGGCGACCCTTCGGGCCGGTTGAAAATGCCGACAGGGTGCGTCGAACGGCTTGCCCGATGCAAAGGCATCGCGCTGCGCCGCTCTCCTGCCCCGTCGGCATTTTGAACCGGCGCAGGACGCAGCGGGTGTGAGAATTCCGGGCTAGGCCTTGCCCGTCCATGACGGCGCCGGGGCGCGGCGGAGGTGCCGGCCGACCACCAGGGCGATCGCCGCGGCGGCGGCCAGGCTCGCGGCCAAGAGGGCCATGCCGGCGGTGAAGCTGCCGGTCGACTCCTTGATCCAGCCGACCGCATAGGGCCCGACGAAGCCGCCGAGATTGCCGATCGAGTTGATCAGGGCGATGCCGCCGGCCGCCGCGGTGCCGCCCAGGAACACCGGCGGCATCGTCCAGAACGGCCCGAGCGTGGCGTAGATGCCGATCGCGGCGATGCCGAGGCAGGCCAGCGACACGACGTTCGAGGACGCGGCGATGCTGCCGGCGAAGCCGATGGCGCTGACCAGCGCCGGCAGGGCGACATGCAGCACGCGTTCGCCGGTCTGGTCGCTGTGGCGGCCCCAGACCAGCATGGCGCCGGCGCTGACCAGATAGGGCAGGGCGATGATCCAGCCGGTCTGCAGCGTGGTGAAGCCCATGCCCTTGACGATCTGCGGCAGCCACAGGCCGATGCCGTAGAGGCCGATGACGATGCCGAAATAGACCAGACCCAGCAGGATCACCCGGATGTCGGCCAGGGCCGGCC
>NZ_JANX01000547.1 GCF_000767795.1 Inquilinus limosus MP06
GTCCGCGGCCAGCGCAGCGGCCGCATCGGCCTGCTTCTGCTCGGTCCAGGCGGCGGCGACCTCGTCCCGCACCTTGGCCAGCGGCTCGGTCGCCGGCGGGATGATGCTGTCGACCCGGACGATGAACGAGGTGTTGTCGTCGACCGTGCCCATCGGGCTGACGTCGCCCTGCTGCAGCTGGAAGGCGGCCTGCAGCACCTGCGCCTGGCCGGGCAGGGCCGGCAGCGGCTGGCCGCTCTGGGTGGTCCCGTCCTGGGCCACGGCCGGCACCGGGGTGACGGTGAAGCCGAACTCCTGCGCCGCCTTGTCGATCGGCACGTTGTCGGCCAGCGCGTCCTCGAACTTGTTGGCGGCGTCGTACAGCGCATCGGCCGCCTTGCTCTGCTTCAGCTGGGCCTCGATCTCGGCCCGTGCCTCCTCGAAGGGCACGGTGCGGGCCGCCTGAATGCCGGTCAGCACCAGCACGTGCCAGCCGAAGGGCGACTGCACCGGGTCGGTCGCCTGGCCCTGGGCCAGGGCGAAGCCAGGATCGGCCAGGGCCGGAATCGGCATCGCCGACTTGGCGGTGAAGTCGACCGGGATCAGCTTGACCGCGGCGTTGCCGGACTCGTCGACCGCCTGCTGCACCGGCTTGCCGCCGCGCACCGCCGCGGCGATCTGGTCGGCCAGCGCCTTGGACGGCGCGATCACCTGGTCGAAGCGGCGCATCTCCGGCTTCTGGTAGTTCGCCTGGTTCTTGTCGTAGGCGGTGCGGGCCTCGTCCTCCGACACCGTCACCGACTTGGCGAACTCGTCGGTCTTCAGCAGCACGAGGCTCAGCGTCCGGTATTCGGGCGACTGGAACTTGTCGCCATGATCCTTGTGGTAGGCCTCGAGATCCGCCTGGGTCGGCTGCGGCACGCTGGTCTGGTCGGCGTTGCGCAGCGTCACCGTGTCGGCCGTGCGGGTCTCGCGGCGGTACTTGTAGATCGGGTCGATCAGCGCCTGCGGCGGCTCGGCGCCGCTGTACAGCGCCTGCATCACGTTCTGCTGCTGCAGCTGGCCGCGCATGGAGGCGATGTAGCCGGCCTCGTTGGTGCCATTGGCCTGCAGCAGCTGCAGGAAGCGGTCGCGGCTGAACTGGCCGGTGGCCGGGTCCCGGAACGTCGGGTCGTTTCGCACCGCGTCGGCGACCGCGTCATTCGACAGGTTGTAGCCGAGGTCGGCGGCGATCTGGTCGTAGAGGGCGCTGGAGATCATGCTGTCCAGCACCTGCCGCGGCAGGCCGAGCTGCTGGGCGACCGACATCGGGATCCGCTGGCGCTGGGCGATCGTCCGGAACTGCGTGTCGAGCTGCCCCAGGCTGATCGTCACGTCGCCGACCGTGGCCACGGTGTCGGACTGCCCCCGGTTGCGGAAGATGTCGCCGACGCCCCAGATCGCGAAGCTGAGGATCAGGAGGACGAACAGCACCTTGACGACGATGGAACCGGCCTTGTGGCGGAGGATCTGCAGCATGACGACCGTAAAGGAAGGACGAGGCCGCGCCGGTCTCCCGGGCGGTTAGGGCCGCGCATCATAGGTGCGGCCTTCCCGGGCAGCAATGCACAAGGCGTGCCCGTGACGTCGCACTGGAGTCCATATGGCGTCGCCGCGCCCGGGTTGGTACATGAGGGTGACATCGACGACCAGCCGGAGAGAGGTGATGGCGCGCAAGCTGATCGCGGGCAACTGGAAGATGAACCTGCTGCGCCCCGAGGGCACGGCCCTGGCCCGCGACCTCGCCTTGCGGCTGGCCCGCACGGTCGACCCGGCGTTCGACCTGCTGGTCTGCCCGCCGGCCACCATCATCGCGCCGATCGCCGATGCGGTGCAGGGCAGCGGCCTGCTGGTCGGCGGCCAGGACTGCCACAGTGCGCAGGAGGGCGCCCATACCGGCGACGTCTCGGCGCGGATGCTGGCCGATCTCGGCTGCAGCCATGTCATCGTCGGCCATTCCGAGCGCCGCCAGGACCATGGCGAGATCGACCTGGTGGTGGCCGAGAAGGCGGCGGCGGCGCAGGCCGAGGGGTTGGTCGCCATCATCTGCATCGGCGAGACCGAGGCCGAGCGCAACGACGGCCGGGCGCTGCAGGTGTGCAGCCGCCAGATCGCTGGATCGCTGCCGCAGGGCGCGACGGCGGAGAACACGGTGATCGCCTATGAGCCGGTCTGGGCCATCGGCACCGGCCGCACCCCGACCACGGCCGACGTGGCCGAGGTGCACGCCCATATCCGCGCCGCGCTGGGCGCCCGCGTCCCGTCCGAGGCGGCGGGCATCCGCATCCTTTATGGCGGCTCGGTCAAGCCGGGCAACGCGGCGGAGCTGCTGGCGGTGCCGAATGTCGACGGCGCCCTGGTCGGCGGCGCCAGCCTGAAGGCCGATGATTTCTGGGCCATCGCCGAGGCCAGCGCGGGCTGAGGCGCATCGTCGTTGCATAGGGGCGGGTCGGTGGCTATAGTCCCGCCCGCTCGCCGCCCGGCACCAGCCCGGCGGCGGCCCCCGGTCGGAGCGTAGCGCAGCCTGGTAGCGCACTTGCATGGGGTGCAAGGGGTCGCGAGTTCGAATCTCGCCGCTCCGACCATTTTCTTCCGGATCGACATCATGATCGTCGCCCTCGACTGGGGAACCTCCTCGCTCCGCGCCTGGCTGCTCGACGCCGACGGCGCCGTGCGGGACGAGGCCGCGGCCCCGCTCGGTATCCTCAAGGTCCCCGGCGGCGATTTCGACGCCGTGTTCCGGCAGGTCGCCGAAAAGTGGAGCCCGACCGCCGCCATCGCCTCCGGCATGATCGGCAGCCGCCAGGGCTGGGCCGAGGCGCCCTACGCCGACTGCCCGGCCGACGAGGCCGCCCTGGTCAAGGGCCTGATCGAGGTCCCGACCTCCCTCGGCATCTCCTTGCGAATCGTCCCCGGCGTCAGCCGGGTCGACGCCGACGGCATCCCCGACGTGATGCGCGGCGAGGAGGTGCAGATCCTCGGCGACGCGCCGGCGGCCGGCCGCCGCCTCTACGTCCTGCCCGGCACGCACAGCAAATGGGCCCTGGCCGAGGATGGGCGGATCGCCTGGTTCGCCACCTCGATGACCGGCGAGGCCTTCGCCGTCTTAGCAGAGCATAGCATCCTGGGCCGGCTGATGGACGGCCGCGCCTATGACCAGCCGGCCTTCCGCCGCGGCCTTTCGGTCGGCGCCTCGGCCGGGGGCGGCCTGCTGCGGCGGCTGTTCAGCGCCCGCACCCTCGGCCTGTTCGGCGAGCTCGAGCCCAAGGCCGCCGGCTCCTACCTCTCCGGCCTGCTGATCGGGGCCGAGGTGGCCGATGCCCGCGCCACCGTCGCGGCCGCCACCGGTGCCGCGCCGGAGGAGGTCACCATCGTCGGCGGCGCCGAGCTGTCGGCCCGCTATGCCGAAGCCATCGAGGCCGCGGGGCTGACCAGCCGCATCGCCCCGGCCGACACCACGGTCCGGGCGCTGTGGCGCCTGGCCAAGCATGCGGAGCTGGTGTGACATGACCCTGTCCCTGCACGACGCCCTCGCCGGGCTGCCCCTGGTCGCCATCCTGCGCGGCGTGAAGCCGGAGGAGGTCGAGGCCATCGGCGCCGCTTTGGTCGAGGCCGGGTTCCGCTGCATCGAGGTGCCGCTGAACTCGCCCCGGCCCTTCGACAGCATCCGCCGCCTGGCCGACCGCTTCGGCCGAGAGGCGCTGATCGGCGCCGGCACGGTGCTGAAGCGCGAGGACGTGGCCCGCGTCCAGGCCTCGGGGGGCAACCTGATCGTCATGCCGCATGCCGATGTCGAGGTCATCGCCGAGGCGAAGCGCCTCAACCTGGTCTGCGCCCCCGGCGCCGCCACCCCGACCGAGGCCTTCGCGGCGCTGAAGGCCGGCGCCGACGCGGTGAAGATCTTCCCGGCCGAGGCGATCCCGCCGGCGGTGGTGAAGGCCTGGCGTGCCGTGGTGCCCGCTGCGGTGCCGCTGATCGCGGTCGGCGGCATCACGCCGGACCGGATGGCGGCCTATCGCGACGCCGGCACCACCGGCTTCGGCCTCGGCTCCGCCCTCTACAAGCCCGGCATGACCGCGGCCGAGATCGCCGCCACCGCCGCGTCCTTCGCCCAGGCTTGGCTGGCGCTCAAGGGCTGACGGACCGGCTCCCGGCCGCCCC
>NZ_JANX01000548.1 GCF_000767795.1 Inquilinus limosus MP06
CACGGCAACGGGCCGCGCCCGGACCGGCCGGAGGGCAGCCCGGAGGAGATCCGGGCCGAACGCTCCCGCCGCCGCGCCGCGGTCGCCGCCATGATCGAGCGGGCCATCGACGACCTCGCCGAACCCGCCCGGGTCGCGCCGCTGAAGGCCGGGCTGGCGGTCCGGCTGCAGGAGCCCGATGTCGACGCGCTGCTCGACACCCAGAGCATCGGCGGGGCCATGATCCGCCTCTGCCGCTCGCTCGCCTTCGACATCTGGAACGACGCCGACGGCTATCTCGCCCGTGCCCTCGTCCCCGCCCCCGACACCGGGTGAGCGGGCGCGGGCCGGCTGTTATCGCAGCTGGACCAGCCCGGCCTCGGTCGGCCGGAAGCCGCAGGCGTCGAGATAGAAGCCGCGCAGCTCCGGGTCGAAATCGACATGCAGCCATTCGCAGCCGGCGGCGCGGGCCCGGGCCACGGCCTCCCGCACCAGCCGCGTCGCGTGGCCCTGCCGCTGGAGCGACGGCGTCACCGCCGTGTCCAGCAGGAAGGCGTGGACGCCGCCGTCCCAGGCGACATTGACGAAGCCGGCCAGCCGGCCGTCCAGGCGCAGGCACACCCAGCCCAGGCTGAAGCGGTTGAGCTGGCCCCACCAGTCGTCGCCCAGCACCGGGTGCCCGAAGCATTCGGCATGCAGGGCGTTCAGCTCGTCATTGCCGAAGGCGCCGCGCCACTCCAGCACCGGCCCGGCCGCCATTCAGCGGTTGCTGCCCCGGCGCGGCACGATGAACAGCTTGTTGTCCAGCTGCACGCCGGGCTGGATGCCGGTCAGGTCGACCTGGGTGACGTTGCCCTGCTGGTCCACCGACACCCAGCTCTGCAGGATGATCGGATTGGCGGTGAAGTTCAGGGTCAGGGCGCCGTCATTCGGCTTGTCGGTCTGCACCAG
The DNA here is from genome assembly GCF_000767795.1 of Inquilinus limosus MP06. Classification (GTDB taxonomy): domain Bacteria; phylum Pseudomonadota; class Alphaproteobacteria; order DSM-16000; family Inquilinaceae; genus Inquilinus; species Inquilinus limosus_E. Next base: position 931 of record NZ_JANX01000548.1, read on the forward strand.
CTGCACGCTCAGCAGGTTGTTGCCGTGGCTGACCTTGGTCACCGTGACGTCGCCCGACAGCTTGACGTTGGCGCGGGTGATGAAGTCGGCGATGGTCGACCCCAGCGGCACGTCCTTCCGCTGCCGCAGATCGGCGTCGTAATAGGTCAGCCAGGTGCCGTCGGCGATGTACATGTAGGAGATCGGCGGCTCGTATTCGAGCCGCATCTTGCCCGGCCGCTTCAGGTAGAAATGGCCGCGGTACAGGTCGGTGTTGTTGGTGGTCTGGACGAAGTCCGCCTGCACCGTGGTCAGGCTGCCCAGATACTGCTCGACCCGCGCCAGGTCCTGGCGGTCCTGGGCGGTCAGCTGGGCCGGCTGCACGGCGGCGGCCGGCCCGGCGGCGAGGAGCAGCGCGGCCAGGGCCGCGGCGAGGGTGCGTAGGATCGTCATGGTCGTCCGGATACACGGGGTCTGTGTTCCAAGTAGGGCACAGGCCCCCGGATATCCAGGGCGACGAGTCGCCGCCGGGCGCGAAGTCATGCGCAGGACAGAAAGGGTTCACCCGTCATTGCGAGCCCCGAAGGGGCGTGGCAATCCAGAGTTCGAGCCATGGATCGCCACGTCGCTTCGCTCCTCGCGATGACGATGAGCGGAAGATCGCCGCCGCCTCAGTCCTTCAGCACCGCGCTGGCCTCCGCCTGGGCGGCCAGGGTCGCGGCGTCGTCGGGCAGCAGCCAGCCGGCGGCGACCTGGCGGGCGGCCGCCGCCTTCACCCGCGCCACGAAGCCGGCATGGTCGCGGTAGCGTTCCTGCAGCGACGGCCGCGGATCGTGCGCGGCGATGCGCTCCGCTTTCGTCCGGGCGAAGGGGATGAAGCCGCCGAGGAAGGAGCAGCCGCCGCCGGCGCCGTAACCCCGGGCCAGCACGTTCCAACCGGTATAGGTGCCCAGCGGCACCAGCGCCTGGACCGAGGGCACGCCCGCCACCTCGTTGCCGTCGGCGTCGACGCGCACGACCTTCGACGGCAGCGCCTGGCGGATCCGCGGCGGCAGGACGTCGGGCACGCCGCTCAGGTCCGGATAGTCGAAGCCGCGGCCGACATCGTAGTCGAGGAAGACGTTGAGCGTCCCGTCCGGCCGTGGCGTGCCGGGGATCGCGGGCCAGCCCATCGCCCGCGAAGCCGGGTCGACCAGGTCGCCCGCCGCCAGCGTCGGATAGCGGCTGGCCGGCGGCGCCTTCCCCGACCTGACCCAGTCGACCAGCGCCGCCTGCAGCGCCCGCAGGGTCATCGACGACGGGTTGGGGTTGCCCGGCAGGACGCAGGCGGGCAGGGCCTCGCCGGTGGTGGAGAAGCCGCCGATGGCCGACCCGCCATGGGTCACGCCGGGGAAGTAGTAGCGCCGGATATTCGCCGGCAGCGGCAGGTCCCGCCGCGCATCGGTGCCGACCAGGCCGGGCGACATGCGCAGGCCCCACAGCTCCGCCGCGCCGAAGGTCTCCATGATCTTCGGGCAGGTGCCGGTGGCCTCGCAGCGGTCCAGCAGGCTCGAGGTGCCGCGCCGGCGGGCGCGGTCGTCGTAGTGCGTCCACCACAGCGTGCCCTCGCTGCCCAGCTCATACAGCGTGGCGGCGCCGCCAGGCACGCCGAAGCGGATGTTCATCGGCAGCTGGCGGGCGGCGATGTTCGGGTTCAGCCCGTCGAACACGATCCGGCCCTGCTCGTCGGCGTTGAAGCCGAGATTGAGGAAGCTCTTCAGGAAGTTGCCGGATTGCGAGGTGCCGGTGGCCACGGTCCAGCGCACCAGCCCGGCCGCCGGGTTGGCGGTGCCGGCATCGTCCGCCGCGGCATGGCGCAGGAAGGCGTTGAGGTCGCGGGTGGCGGCGAAGCCGATGCCCAGCACCTTCGGCGCCTTGCCGGTATAGGCCAGGCCGTAGGCGAAGCGCGGGTCGAAGCCGCCGCGCAGGCAGATCCAGCCGGGATCGGGGGTGCCGGGGAAGGCGCTGTCGGTGCAGTTGCCGAAGGCCCAGTCGCGCGGCGGGACGGGGATCGCCGGCCGGTCGTCGGCGGACTGGCGGAACAGCCGCGCCCGGCGGGTGTCCAAGGTCGCCGGCACCGGCCCGGGCCCGGTGCGGGAGAAGCCGACCAGGATCGGCAGGCTCCTCGTCCCCGGCGCCATGTTCATGAAGCGGGCGAAGGCCGGGCCGGTCGGGCTGCTCGCCACCGGCACCTCCGCCGTCTGCAGCCCGTCCGTGGCCGGAATGTCGCCCTGCCAGCCGCTGACCACGCGGATATGGCCGTCGGGATCGGCCCTGACGCCGCCATTGCCGCGGTTGGGCACGTCGTAGACCAGCACGCCGCTGGCCTGCTTCGGGTCGGCCGGCAAGGCGATGGCGAAGGTGGCGGAATACTCGACCCGGCCGCGGCCGTTGCGCGGCGCCTGGCGCAGGTCGGTGATGATGGCGTTGGCCGGGTCGGCGGGATCCAGCTCGCCCCGGAAGGTGCCGTGCAGGACCTGATAGGCCGGGGCGCCGGGCTTCGCCGGGGCCGCCGCCTCCTGCCGCTCCACCGTCAGGGTGGTCAGGCGGGCCTGGGCCGGGCCCGGCAGGCCAAGGGCAAGGACCGACAGCGCCGCGGCGCGGATGATGCGACCCCTCATGCGTTCCCCCATTGTCGTGTTGTTCGGGCCGACGGCGCCGGCTCAGCTCTCGTCCGGCAGCTCCAGGTCGAGCAGGGCCGAGGACAGCGACTTGCCGTGGCTGTCCAGCGCCAGCGAGGTGGTGACGCCGCTGCCCAGCACGCCGCTTCCGACGAAATGCAGCGCCGCCAGGCCGGGCAGCTCGAAGCGGGTGAAGCGGCCGGCGAGGTCGCCGCACAGATGCGTCTCCACCCGCTCGGCCGTCACCGCGCGGCGCAGCCGGTCGTAATCGGCCGGGTCGCGGGCGATCACGCTCAGCGTGGTGGTGTCGCCCTTGTCGCCGGCGCGGGCATGGGCGAGCTGGCCGAGGCGGGCCATCATGCCTCCAGGATCTCGACCGCGGAGCTGACGGCCCGCCGGTCGATCAGGGTCGAGACGATGCCGACCACGGGCCGGAGCGCGCTGCGCACGCCGCCCCCGGCGGCCGGGCCGTTGGTGTACAGGCTCTCCACCTCGCGCGCGGCGTCGGCAGCGGCCTCGGCGGTGGCGGCGCGGGCGCACATGCGCAGCCGGACTTCGGATGGCTCCCCGCCGCGCAGTCGGCCGGGCAGCAGCGAATCGACGCCGACC
>NZ_JANX01000549.1 GCF_000767795.1 Inquilinus limosus MP06
CTGCGGGAGGGGGGACTAAGAAGGGGAAGCCGCCCTTCTCAAGCCGCCGCGGCCAGGCCCGGGCTCGCCTTGGCCTGCTGGTGCGCCTCGGCCACCGCGCGGTCGCGATGCTCCGGCCCGTAGCCCAGGCCCTCGGCGCGGACGAACTCGATCTCGGTGACGCCGATGAAGCCCAGCGCCGTGCGCAGATAGGCCTCCTGGTGGTCCATCGCCTCCAGCCCCGCGGTGTAGATGCCGCCGCGCGACGAGACCACGATCACCCTGCGGCCGCCGGCCAGGCCCACCGGGCCGGTTTCGGTGTAGCGGAAGGTGCGGCCGGCCTGCAGCAGGCGGTCGATCCAGGCCTTCAGCTGGGTCGGCACGGTGAAGTTGTACATCGGCGCGCCGATCACCACGACATCGGCCGACAGGAACTCCCCGACGATGCCGTCGATCAGCGCCCGCTCCTCGGCCTGGGCCGGGGTCAGCTCGGCATCCTTGCCGAACTTGATCACCGCCAGCCGCTCGGCCGTCAGATGCTCCGGCGCGTCGGCGACCAGGTCGCGATGCACCACCTCGGCCTGCGGGTAGCGGGCCTGCCAGGCCTCGACGGTGGCACGGGTCAGCTGGCGCGACACCGAGGCGTCGCCAAGCGGGCTGGAATCGATCTGCAGGATCTTCATGGACCCCTCCGGCTATAAATGACAGTGCCATTGGATTTACGATTGGGGATAATCCATCTGTAGCCTGGATTTTCGCGATGGATCGTTCTATCTGTGGGACAATCCATTGCGAGTGACGGCCATGCTCGACCTCAACGACCTCCGCCTCTTCGCCAAGGTGGCGCAGCTGGGCGGCTTCACCGCCGCCGGCCGGGCGCTGGGCCTGCCCAAGTCGCGGCTGAGCCGCCGCATCGCGACGCTGGAGGAGGAGCTGGGCGTGCGGCTGCTGCAGCGCTCCACCCGCCGGCTGTCGCTGACCGATGTCGGCGAGACCTTCCTGCGCCATTGCGAGGCCCTGCTGGCCGAGGCCGAGGCGGCGGAGCAGGCGGTGGCCCAGGCGCGGTCGGAGCCGAGCGGCCTGGTGCGCGTCACCTGCCCGCACATCCTGGCGCAGACCATGATCGCGCCGCTGATCAACAGTTTCCTGGCCGAGCATCCGGCGGTGCGGATCTCGATGGAGCTGACCGGCCGCCGCGTCGACGTGATCGAGGAGCGGGTCGACCTGGCCTTCCGCGTGCGCCGGCCGCCGACCGAGCCTTCCGACGTGGTGGTGCGGGTGCTGAGCCAGACCCGGGCCGTTGTGGTGGCCGCGCCGAAGCTGCTGGACCGGCTCGGCCGGCCCGCGGAGCCGGTCGACCTGATCCGGCTCGGCACGCTCGACCTGCATCGTGCCGACGGCCGCCATGTCTGGACCCTGGTCGACATGGCCGGTGCCCCGCAATCGGTGCCGCATGTGCCGCGGCTGGCCAGCGACGACATGTTCACCCTGCGCCAAGCCGCGATCGACGGGCTCGGCGCCGCGCTGTTGCCCGACTATATCTGCCGGCCGGCGATCGAGGCCGGGCTGCTGCAGCATGTGCTGCTCGACTGGCAGGTGCCGGAGGGCGAGGTGCAGGCGGTGTTCGCCTCGCGCCGCGGCCTGGTGCCGGCGGTGCGCGCGCTGGTCGACCATGTGGTGCGCTGGGTGCCGCGGATGGTATCGATCTGCGACAGCGAGCGGCGCGAGGAGGACCGGCTGCCGCCCTACCGGGATTCCGGCGCCAACGCCGCCGCGCTGGGCCTCGATGCGCTGTTGACGGCGCGGCCGGCCGCCCACTAGCTTCGCCGCGACGGTTCCTTCGGGATCAAAAGGGAATGCGGTGAGGGCTTCGGCCCGATGCCGCGGCTGTCCCCGCAACTGTGAGCGGCGAGTCCTTCGTCATTTGGCCACTGGGCTCTCGGGCCTGGGAAGGCGGCGAAGGCGCGACGACCCGCAAGCCAGGAGACCTGCCGTCAGTCGTGGTCACACGCGAGCCTGCCGGGCGGGGTGTCCTGGCGGTTGCCGAACCGGTGCGCCGGGGAGACAGCGTTCGCGGTGACGTGCCACCGCGCGCCTTCCCGAGGTCTCGATGTCCGTCTCATCCCGCTGCGTCCTGACCCTGCTCGCGGCCGGCATCTCCCTGCCCGCGGAGGGGCAGGAAGCCGGCCTGACCCTGCCGCCGATCGTGGTCACGGCCAATCGTACCCCGACCCCGGCGACGGAGGTCGGCAGCGCCGTCACCGTGATCACCCGGCAGGAGCTGGAGGACCGGCAGATCCGCCAGCTTTCCGACGCGCTGCGCCAGGTGCCGGGCGTCGCCGTCAGCCGCGCCGGCCCGGCCGGCCAGACCACCCAGATCCGCATCCGCGGCGCCGAAAGCAACCAGGCGCTGGTGCTGATCGACGGGGTCGAAGTCAACGACCCCTCGGCGGAATCCGACTTCGACTTCGCCCATCTGATGGCCGACGACATAGGGCGGATCGAGGTGCTGCGCGGGCCGCAGAGCGCGCTGTACGGCTCGGACGCGATCGGCGGCGTGGTCAACATCGTCACCCGGCGGGGGGAGGGGCCGGTCACGGGCACCGCCTCGGTCGAGGGCGGCGGCTATGGCACGCTGCGCGCCCATGCCTCGGTCAGCGGCGGCAATGACGATCTCGACTATCTGATCGGCGCCGCCGGGCTGCGGACGGACGGCGCCTCGGCCGCCCGCAACGGCAGCGAGGCCGACGGCACCCGCACCGGCACGGTCTATACGAAGATCGGGCTGCACCCCAGCGAGCTGGTCGATATCGACGTGGTCGGCCGCTATGCCCGCTTCAACACCGATCTCGACGGCTTCGCGGGCGGCGTCGGCGCCATCGACAGCAAGGACGATGTCGACGGGTCGGCCTTCCTCGGCCGCATCCAGGGCAGGCTGAAGCTGCTGGACGGGCGGTGGGAGCATGTCGTCGGCCTGTCCTATACCGACGACAGCCGCGACTACCGCGACGGCGACGACATCGTCACCGCCAGCTATCGCGGCAAGACCACCCGGGTCGACTACCAGACCGACCTGACGCTGGACAGCGCGGCGGTGCTGCCGGCGGAGCATCGCCTGACCTTCGCCGTTGACCATGAGGAGCAGCAGGCCGACAGCGACAGCGGCTTCGCCGCCTTCAGCCGGCGGATCGGCGCCACCGGGCTGGTCGGGCAGTACCAGCTGGGCCTGGCCGACAGCCTGTTCCTGACCGGCAGCGTGCGGCACGACCTGAACGACCTGTTCCGCGACACCACAACGTACCGCCTTACCGCGGCCTGGCGGATCGAGAGCACGGGCACCAAGCTGCGCGCATCTTATGGCACGGGCGTGAAGAACCCGACGCTGTTCGAGCTGTACGGCTTCACCAACACCTATCGCGGCAACCCGGACCTGAGGCCGGAGCGGGCGGAGGGCTGGGACGCCGGCTTCGACCAGCATCTTTTGGGCGACCGGGTGGTGCTGGACGCGACGTATTTCGAGCAGCGGATCAGCGACCTGATCGTCGGCAGCGGCCAGGGCTCCACCAACCTGCCGGGCACGGCCACGGCGCGCGGGGTGGAGCTGGGCCTGTCGGTGACGCCGGTCGACGACCTGACCATCCGCGCCTCCTATACCTACACCGATGCCGAGGATGCGATCGGGGCGGAGCTGGTGCGCCGGCCGCGCGACCTGGCCAGCCTCAACGTCACCTACCGGTTCCTGGAGGGCGCGGCCAACGTCAATTTGGGGATCGACTACAATGGGGCGCAGAAGGACCTGGCCTTCGACGAGGCCTACAATTCGTCGCCGGTGACGCTGGACGGCTATACCCTGGTGAACCTGGCGGCGTCGTACCAGGTGAACGACGGGGTTCAGGTCTATGGCCGGATCGACAACCTGCTGGACGAGGATTATGAGGAGGTCTGGACCTACGGCTCGCTCCGCCGGGCCGGCTATCTCGGCATGAAGGTCAGCTTCTGATCGCGATGCGCCGCCTTGCCGCCCCTCGAAGAGTGCTGAGCGTTCTGCGTGGCCTCTCCCGCTTGGCGGAAGAGGCCCCAGGCGTTGCCCATTCCACGCTCCCCCTCCCCCTGCGGGAGGGGGTAGGGGAGGGGGCTGGTTCAGCCGGAACCGTCCTCGGCATTCGCGCGCGGACGCGCGCAGA
>NZ_JANX01000550.1 GCF_000767795.1 Inquilinus limosus MP06
AGCCCGTGCACGGCGGCGACGAAGCCGAGCAGGCCGGCCGGCGTCATCTCCGGATACAGCGGCGCACCTTCCGGCAGATAGCCGAGGCGGCGTCGCGCCGCGATCGGCCGCCGCCGGACATCGATGCCGTCCAGCGCCGCGGTGCCGGCATCCGGCTCGAGATAGCCGGCCAGCATGCGCAGCAGCGTCGACTTGCCGGCGCCGTTCGGGCCGAGCAGGCCGACAACCTCGCCGCGCCCGACCTCGAGCGAGACGCCGGCGACCGCGATCACGGAGCCGAAGCGGCGATGCAGATGCTCGGCGCGGATCATGCCCGGCGCCTAGGCCGCCGCCGGGGCAGCGGCGCTGCCGGGGATGTCCGCAATCGGGCCGAAGGTCTGCTCATAGGACGCCACGGTCTCGGCCAGCTTGCGCGCCAGGTCCTTCATCGTCACCGGGCTCATCGCAAGGCTGACCAGCCACTCCGTGGCCATCGGCTCGGCGGAGGGCGAGGGGCCAGCGCCGACGACGATGCGGGCGCGGCCGACCAGCAGCTGCGCCTCCGCCGCATTGGCGGTCAGGTGGAACAGCGAGAAGTAGCGGGTGTCGGGGGAAAAGCGTTCGGCCGCCCCGTTGGCGGCGCCGTTCGCCGTGCCCGGCTGGGTCTGCTGCGTGGTCATGCTCGTCTCCATCGGTTCCGTTCGGTCACTGGGTCGCGGCGGCGGGGGCCGCAGGCGCCAGGCGGGACAGGATCTCCGCCACCGCGATCTCGTTGATCGCCGGCGGGGCGGCGCCGACCAGGTCCTCGACATATCGACGCCGCAGATCCGCGGCCTGCTGGCGGTGCACGGCCTCGACCAGCAGCGGCCGGACCTCGTCGAAGCCCTGCACCCGCGACTCCTTGCGGTCGATCAGGCGGATCAGGTGCCAGCCGGCCTGGCTGCGGATCGGCGCGCTGACGGCGCCCTTGTCCAGCCCGGCCACGGCCTGGCGGATCTCTGGCAGCAGCTGGTCCTCGGACAGCCAGCCCATGTCGCCGCCATTGTCGGCGCTGTCCTTGTGCTGCGAGGATTGCCGCGCCAGGGCGGCGAAATCGGCGCCGCGGGCCCGGGCCTTCCGGCGCAGGTCGCCGATCTGGTTCTCCGCCGCCGCGGCCGCCTCCGCCGAGGCGCCCTGCGGCACCGGCAGGAAGATCTGCGCCAGCCGCACCTGCGCCGGCGCCACGAAGCGGGCGGTGTTGTCGTCGTAGATCCTGCGCAGGTCGGCCTCCGGCGGCTCGGCGGCCGGCGGCTCGGATCTGGCGGCAAGCCAGGTCTCGACGACCACCTGCTGCCGCGCCTGGTCGATCGCCGCCGCCACCTCGGGCCGGTCGGCCCAGCCGGCCTTGGCCGCCTCGGCGGCCACGGCGCGGCGCGTCAGCTCGGCCCGGATCAGCCCGTCCAGCGCCTCGCGGCTGGCCACGGCCTGGGCCCGGATCTCGGGCGAAAGGCCACGCAGGAACGCCTCGACCTCGGCCGGCGACAGGCCGATAGCGCCCATCCGGGCGACCGGCTCGGCCGCCGGCTGCTGCGCCAGGGCGGCCGGCGTGGCGGCGAGTGCGAACAGCGCGACAAGGAGCGGAAGGCGCCTCACTTCGACGGCTTCCGGTAGCGGGCGTCGGCCAGCTTGTCCTGCAGGTCCTGGATGATGTTCTCCATCTCGACGCTCTTGAGCTGGGTGAACGGCTCGTTCTGCGTCAGCACGTCGCCGAGGTCCTTGCCGTCATAGGCGGCCAGCACCTCGCGGCCGACCTTGTAGAGCTGGTCGTTGCTGGCCTGGCAGGCCTTGAGGAAGCTTGTGGTCTGGTCCAGCCCGGCCTGGGCCGTGGCCCGCCGCCCCTCAGTGTCGTGCAGCTGGCCCTGGGTGCGGCCGAGGCTGCGCCGGGTCTGGTCCAGCTCGCCCCGGGTCGTCTCCAGGGTCTTGGCCGCGGTGTCCAGCTCGGCCTGCAGCCCGTCGGCCTTCTCGGTGGCGGCGTCCAGCCGGCCCTGGACCTGGCCGATCTGGGCGCGCAGCTGCTTGGCCTCGGCGTCGCGGGTGGCGATGGTCTGCTGCGCCTGGCTCAGCTGGGACTGCAGCGACGTCGCCTGGTTCTGGGCCGTGCGCAGGTCGATCGTGGCCCGTCGCAGCGCGTCGCGCAGCTTGGCGACATCGCTCTCCTCCTGCGCCGCGGCCGGGCCAGCGAGGCCGGCCAGCATGGCGAGGCCCAGCAGGGCGGCCGGGATGGTCCGAGGGCGGGTGGCGAGCATCGTTCCCTCCGTCAGAAGCGGGCGTTGAGGTCGAGCATCAGCGTGTCGACGGAGAATTTCGGGCCGCTGATCGCATCGCTGCTGAGCCAGCGCAGCCCGAGCCAGACATCGTCGACGATGCCGTAGTTGCCGGCGAGCACGAAGCCCTTGGCGTTGGTGCCGCCATTGTGGAAGTCGCTGTCGGTGAAGGCGTCGATCACCGAATCCGACTCCAGGTACTTGTAGGTGAAGCTCGCGTTCCAGTCGTTGCCGTGCTGGATGTCGGGATGGCCGACCAGGACACGGGCGAGATAGGCCATGTTGCCGCTCTTGCGGCCGGGCTCGGCGACGCGGGCCGTCACCTTGTCCTTGTCGTAGCCGAGATTGGCCACCAGGTCGCCGGTCAGCACGATGTGGATCGGGTCGAAGGCCGAGATGTCGAGCGAGGTGGTGACGTTCAGCTCCTGGAACTTCGAGGCCAGGCCGAAGGCGACCAGGTCGTCGTCGTCATCGGCCGGGTTGCCCTTGTCGCCGACGTCCCACAGGCTGTTGCCCTTCTGCAGGAAGGACGGCACCGAGGTGTTGCGGCGGCGGTCGTCGAGATCGATCGCCCGCGGGTCGCCCAGCACGTTGTGGAAGTCGTAATAGGCGACGCCGAGCTTGAACGCGGCATCGTCATAGGGACGCCAGTCGACGCCGATCTGGCCGCCATACAGCACCTGGTCGCGGGCGGAGAAGGCCAGCTCCTTCAGCGGGAACAGGCCGACCGCGCCCCAGGCGTCCAGCTGGTCCAGCACCGGCTGGCGGTAGCCCAGTGCGACGCCGTCGAAATTGACGTCCTCGTCCCACACCAGGTCGGTCGAGTAGAACGGGTTGCCGAAGCGGCCGGCATCGAATTTCAGATTGCCGCCGGTGCCCAGCGGGTCGCCCTCGTACTGCACATAGGCGCGGTCGAGGTTGAAGTTCTTGTTGCCGAGTGCCATCGACATGTCGCCGTTGGTCGAGACCGGGTCGAGGTCGTTGCCGGTGGCGAGGCGGATATCGGTGCTGAAGCCGCTGCCGAGATCGGCCTTGACCCCGAGCCGGGCGCGGATCTGGCCGCGATAGCGGTCGTCGCGGGTGTCCAGCAGCGGCGGGAAGGATTGCGCGTCGTTGATGCTGGTGCCGTAGCCGTCGTTGTTCAGCTTCTGGAAGTCCAGGAACTCGGCGTTGTTCGGGTCGTAGTAGTCGGCCCGGCCGCGCACCCGGACATCGCCGTACAGCTTCACCTTGTCGAGCCAGGCGGGCAGCGTGCCGGGGTCGCCCCAGCGCTCGGTCTTGGCCTGGGCCAGCACCTCCTGCTTGACCTCGTCGCGGATCTGGTTGCGCACCATCTCCGGCACATAGGGCACGCGCACCGTGCCCGGCGGGGTGCCGGGCGGCACCGCCTGGCCGCTGGCCCGCTGGTTCGCCTCGGCTGCCCGCGCCTCCTGCTCGGCCTGGGTCAGCAGCACCTGCGCCTTGTCGCGCGACAGGATGCCCTCCTGCACCAGCAGCCGGATCAGGGCCAGCGTCGTCGACTGCTCGGTCGGCGGGGTCTGGCCGAGGGCCGCGCCGACGGCGAGAACGCTGATCGCGGCGGCGAGGCCGATTGGCTTGAACATCAGATCCCTCATGCCCTGGACTGCTGGATGTTGAGCTGGATGCGAAGGGTGACCGGCGTGCCGCTGGGCGGCGCCTGGCCGAAGGAGCCGAGGCGGCGCACCGCCTCCACCACCGCGTTGTCGACCGAAGGGTCGCCGCAGGATTGCGCCAGGCGGATCTGGCCGATCCGCCCGTCCGACCCGACCGAGATCGCCAGCACCACCGAGGCGCGGCGGCCGCGCACCGTGTCGCTGCCGTCGACGACGCGGCGCAGGGTGGTGTCGCGCTGGGCCGCG
>NZ_JANX01000551.1 GCF_000767795.1 Inquilinus limosus MP06
GGGCTCGGTCCCGTGGCCGCAATCGGCGAAGCGGCAGCCGGCCGCCAGCGCCTCGATATCGGCGAAGGCGGCGGCGACGCCGTCGCCCGCCTCCCACAGCCCCAGCTCGCGCATGCCCGGCGTGTCCAGCACCAGCCGGCCGTTCGGCAGCAGCACCAGCTCGCGATGGGTGGTGGTGTGGCGGCCGCGGGCGTCGTCCTCGCGGATCGCGCCCGTCGCCATCAGCTCGGTCCCCGCCAGGGCGTTGACCAGGCTGGACTTGCCGACGCCGGAGCTGCCCAGCAGCACCGCCGTCTGGCCCGGGGCGAAGCTGTCACGCAGGGCCTCGACGCCCTCGCCGGTGACGGCGGAGACGACATGCACCGGCACGCCCAGCGCCACCGCCTCGATCTCGGCCAGCGGGCCGTCGCGGTCGTCGCACAGGTCGGCCTTGGTCAGCACCACGACGGGGGAGGCGCCGCTCTCCCACGCCGTGGCCAGGTAGCGCTCGATGCGCCGGGGGTTGAGGTCGGCGTTCAGCGAGGCGGCGAGGAAGGCCACCTCGACATTGGCGGCCACCACCTGGCCCATCGGGCGCCCGGGGCCGGCGGCCTTGCGGGTGAAGGCGCTGCGCCGCGGCAGCACGGCCTGGATGGTGGCGCTGCCCTCGTCCGGGCGCAGGGCGGCGGCCACCCAGTCGCCGGCCACGGGATAGTCGCCCTCCAGCGCCTCATGGGCGAAGCGGCCGGACAGCTGCCCGGTCATCTCGCCCAGCGGCGTGACCAGGTGATAGGCGCCGCGCTGCTGCACGGTCACGCGCGCCGGGCTCAGGCCACGGGCGGCATGGGGGTGGAACTGATGCTGGAGCGCCGGGCTCCAGCCGTAATGATCGATCAATGGAGGATCCTCGATCGGAGGGCCTTGTCAGGCGCCGGCCGAGTGGATCCTGCGTGTCAGGAGGCCCGAACGGCGGCGCGGCGAGGGGAGGCGCGGAACGCGCGGACAATGGCAGCCATCGTTCTAACCCTCCTTTCCCGAGCCGTCAGGGGCGACCCAGAGATATTCCGGCCCGGCCCGACCGTCAAGCAGGGCGTCAAGCCGGCACGTCCCGCATGGACGGCGGGCGCTGGTCGGGCGATGCTCGCGGCGGAAGACTGACGAAGGGGGCTCACATGCTGCGGATCACGGCCGCGACGGCCGCATTGTCGCTCGCCCTTGCCCTGGCGCCGGGGGCGCAGGGGGCGGAAGGGCTGTGGAGCGTGTACGACTCGGCGCTGAAGGGCGCCAAATACATCGACCTGACCCACGCCTTCGCCCCGGTGCAGCCGGTGTGGCCGGGCTTCGGCAATGCGGAGGTGAAGCCGGCGGTGGCCGGCGCCGACCTGCCGGACTATGCGAAGAGGGGCGACGAGTTCACCTATGCCAAGCACGGCTTCGTCGCCACCGCCTATGCCCTGCCGACCGACCAGTACGGCACCCAGCTGGACCCGCCGGCGCATTGGGACGAGTACGGCGCCACGATCAGCGACCTGCCGCCGACCTTCGCGGTGCGGCCGCTGGTGGTGATCGACATCCATGAGAAGGTGGCGAAGGACCCGAGCTACGCCATGACGGTCGACGACGTCACCGCCTGGGAGGCGAAGCACGGCACGGTGCCGGAGGGCAGCGTCGTCATGGTCCGCACCGACTGGTCGAAGAAGTGGGACGATGTGGCCCATTTCAACGACAAGCCGTTCCCCGGCGTGTCGCTGGACGCGCTGAAGTTCCTGCACCTGCGGCGCCGCATCCTGTTCCACGGGCACGAGCCGCTGGACACCGACGCCACGCCGGACCTGGAGGGCGAGGCCTGGCTGATGCACAACCACTTCACCCAGGCCGAGGGCGTGGCCAATCTGGACCAGGTGCCGGAGGCCGGGGCGCTGATCAGCATCGGCTTCGCCAAGCCGCTGGGCGGCACCGGCGGCTATGCCCGCTACATCGCCATCGCCCCGGCCGACTGGCCGCACGGCGTCACCATCGCCGAGGCGCCGGGCGCGCCGCTGCCGAAGCAGCCCGCCCCGCTGCGCCGCGGCCCCGACGGCGTGATGCGGCCGACCTTGAAATAGAGGAGAGCGCGCGTGTCGACATCCGGCCGCGTCGTCGAGCGGGTGGTGGAGTTCGCGGTCGGCGGCCAGATGGTGGTCGGCACCCTGGCCCTGCCTGAGGGCGTGTCCCGGCCGCCGGCGGCCCTGTTGCTGCACGGCTTCCCCGGCAGCCGGGACGAGCTGGAGATCCCGGCGGCGCGGGAGGGCATCTTCCGCCGGGCGGCTCGGATATGGGCGGAGCGGGGCATCGCCAGCCTGCGCATCGACTTCCGTGGCAATGGCGACAGCGCGGGCGCCTTCGCCGACATGACCGTGCAAGGCCAGGTGAAGGACGCGCTGGCGGCGCTCGACTGGCTCGCCGCCAGCCCGGATGTGGACGGAACCCGCCTGTCCCTGGTGGGCTGGAGCATGGGCGGGGCGGTCGGCGCCGTCGTCGCCGGCCGCACGACGCGCAGGCTGGCCTCGGTCTCGCTCTGGGCGCCCGCCACCAACATGCCGGCGTCGCTCATGCTGTCGCTGGGGCCGGAGGTGATGCGTCAGGGGCTGGCCGCCGGCGACGTCCCGGTCACGGCCAGGCTGCCCTGGGGCGCCGAGGTGGCGCTGAAGCAGGCCTTCTTCGACAGCCTCTACGCCGTCGACCCGGTGGCGGAGATCGCCCGCTACAAGGGGCCGCTGCTGGTCGCGGTCGGCACCAGAGACGCGGTGGTGTTCCCGCAGCCGGGATGCGGGCAGGTCCTGCTCGACCACCATGATGGGCCAGCGGAGCTGTGGGTCCGGCCGATGGACCACTCGTTTGATGTGTCCGAAGGCATCGCGATGGTCGACGCGCTGATCGCCAGGACCGGCGATGTCATCGCCGCCGGGATGAAGTAAGGGGGCGGCGCGGATCCGATGCCCGATCTGCACATCACCACCGATTTCGAGGGCGGCAGCGTCGAGGTGCTGGACTGCGCCGATCCCGGCGCCATCCGGCTGGCGCTGAAGCCGGACGGCCGGGCGCCGGACATGCAATGGTTCCACTTCCGGCTGCACGGCGCCAAGGGCCGCGACTGCCGCATGGTGTTCGAGAACTCCGCCCGGCTGTCGCGGCTGGCCGGGCGCGACGAGATCCCGGATTGCTGGACCGGCTACCGCCCGGTGGCCTCGCATGACGGGGCGGAATGGCCGCGGGTCGGGGCGGAGGTCCGGGACGGCGTGTTCTCGATCGTCGACCGGCCGGCGCATGACGCGGTCGACTACGCCTATTTCGCGCCCTATCCGCTGGCGCAGCACCGGGCCCTGGTCGACCGGGCCCGGCGCTCACCTCGGATCGCGCATGACGTGCTGGGCCGGACGCCGGACGGACACCCGATCGACCGGCTGACGATCGGCCGGCCGGGGCCGGGCAAGCCGAGGCTCTGGATCATGGCGCGGCAGCACCCGTCCGAGACCATGGGCGGCTGGTTCCTGGAGGGGCTGGTGGACCGGCTGCTCGACCCGGCCGATCCGTTCGTCGCCGGGCTGCGCGAGGCGGCGGTGATCCACATCGTGCCGACCGCCAACCCGGATGGCTGTGCCCGCGGCCACACCCGCACCAACGCGCTGGGCATGAACCTGAACCGGGCCTGGGCCGATCCGGCGGCGACCGATGCGCCCGAAGTGGCGGCGATCCGCGGCGCGATGGAGGCCGAGGGCGTCGATTTTTGCCTCGACGTCCATGGCGACGAGGAGCTGCCCTACAATTTCCTCGGCGGGCCGCTGGAGATCCCGTCGCGCAGCCCGGCGCTGCGCCGGCGCTTCGTCGCCTTCATGCGCGGGCTGGAGGCGGCGAGCCCGGACTACGACCGCCGCCATCCCTATCCGGGCGGGCCGCCGGCCGAGGCCGATCTGCGCATGGCCTGGAACTGGATCGCCGAGCGCTTCGGCTGCCTGACGGTGCTGCTGGAGATGCCGTTCAAGGACCAGATCGGCGTCCCGGACCCGCGCTTCGGCTGGTCGCCGCAGCGCAGCGCCCGCCTGGGCCGGGCAATGCTGGAGCCGATCGCGGCGATGCTGTGCTAGGGCGGGCCCGGAGCGGTCAGGCGGCGGCGTCGAGGGCCAGGGCGGCGGC
>NZ_JANX01000552.1 GCF_000767795.1 Inquilinus limosus MP06
GTTCCGCGCCTCGGTCGGGCTGCCGCCGCACGCCTATGTGCTGGCCCGGCGGCTGGACCGCGCCCGCCGGCTGCTGGCCGAAGGCGACCGGCCGCTGGCCGAGATCGCCGCCGCCTGCGGCTTCACCCATCCCAGCCATTTGACCCGGCATTTCCGCGCCGCCTTCGGCGGCCCGCCCGGCGCTTGGCGGTCGGCGGTCCGGGGCTGAATCCGGCTTCACCCGCCCCCGGACCGAAGTCATAGTGACGGAAACGGGGAGAACAACACGATGCGGTGGAGTCTGTGCCTGGCCTTGGGCCTGGGGGTGCTTGCGTGCGCGGCCGGGTCGGCCCGGGCCCAGGCAACGGCGGAGACGGCGGCAAAGCTGAAGGCGGCGTTCGAGGCCTGGATGCCGTCCGGCGAGAACCTCGCGCCGGCGGAATCCGAATATCTGATGTCGAGGCTCGGATTCCAATCGATCGGATCATGGCGGGTCGAGCCGGACGGCGATGGCTACCGCATCACGATGCCCGGCATTCGAACCCAGATTTTCGACGGCTTCGGGCAGGACCGCTTTCGCTTCTTCATCATCTGCGATCCCGATCAGATGCGTGCCACACCGGGCGAGGGCGGGCGATATGTGCTGACTGGAGACGCCGCGCTGAACTGCCGCTTTCAGGTCCCTGGGGCGACACCGTCGCCGATTACGGCCCGGCGCCGCCAGACCAGCGGGTCCGTCGATCTGCGGGATCCCGCCGTCATCGAGGTGAGCACCACCCTCGACCAGATGAAAATGGGAGATGACGGAGCCGCAACCCAGCTGCGGATAGAACGGCTGACTCTCGCCGGCAATCGCAGGGCGGTGGCGGACGGGCGCTCGGATCTGAGATCCACCTTCGTCCTCAAAGGTGTGTCCCTGCAGCTGAAGGACGGTTTTGGCCCGCTCAATGCGGACAAGATCGTCTACGAGGTCGGGGTCGAGGCGATCGACATGCCGGCCATGACGAACGCTGCCACCGTCTTGGCGAAGCGCTTCGGCAGCGGAACGGCATCGGCCGATGCGGCCGGCGATCCCGCCATACGGGCCCTGCAGGACGCCTATGCCGACGGTCTGCCGACCAGGAGCCACATGACCGTCACCGCGAACGGATTGGGCGCGGCGACGCCGGCTGCAACGGTGACGATCGACAGCCTGGCTTTCGGTGGAGCGGAGTTGGATGCCGCCACGGATAGCGGGCGGTTCACCGGCCGATTGGATGGCCAAGGCATCAAAATCCAACCGCCGCCCCGCTACGCCGAATGGATCCCGGTCGAGGGCAGCGTCCAGATCTCCATGAGCGACCTGCCGATGCGGAGCATCGCGGCCCGGAGGCTGCTCCCGAATGGCGGCAGCGAGGCGCAGGGTTTCGGACCACCCTCGTCAGGCTTCACCGTGCACTACGATGCCTTCCGGCTGACGGCACCGCAGGGCGCCCTGGACCTCAAGGGCACGACAGCGCTCGATCCCGACGCCTTGCGCAAAATGACAGCGGCCCTGCAGCTGCGCCTGACCGGGATCGACGGGCTGGTCAAGGCCCTGCAGGCCGACCCCAAGGCCAGCCAAGCCGCAGCCGGGCTGACCATGCTGCAGGTGCTGGGCCGGCAGACGACGACGCCGGACGGCAAGTCGGCCCGCGACTACGAGATCGTGATCGACCCGTCCGGCCAGATCCTGGTCAACGGCGCGGATGTCCAGGCGCTGGTGCCGAAAGACCTCTGATCACCCGCCGTAGAAGCTGCGATACCACTCCACAAAGCGCGGGATGCCGACCTCGATCGGGGTCGAGGGGCGGTAGTCGACCGCCGCCTCCAGCTCCTCGACATCGGCATAGGTCTCGGGCACGTCGCCGGGCTGCAGGTCGCGGAACAGCTTCTGCGCTTCGCGGCCCAGCGCCCGCTCCAGCACCGCGATCATGTCGAGCAGCGCCACCGGCCTGGTGTTGCCGATGTTGTAGAGGCGATAGGGCGCGGCGCTCGAGGCCGGGTTCGGCCGGTCGCCGGACCAGGCGGGGTCGGGCTGCGGCACCCGGTCCAGCACCCGGGCCACGCCCTCGACCAGGTCGTCGACATAGGTGAAGTCGCGCAGCATGTGGCCGTGGTTGAACACCTCGATCGGCCGGCCTTCCAGGATGGCGCGGGTGAACAGGAACATCGCCATGTCCGGCCGGCCCCAGGGGCCATAGGCGGTGAAGAAGCGCAGCCCCGTGACCGGCATGCCGTAGAGATGGCTGTAGGAATGGGCCATCAGCTCATTCGCCTTCTTGGTCGCGGCGTAGAGGCTGAGCGGATGGTCGACATTCTGGCGCACCGAGAACGGCATCGCCGTGTTGGCACCGTAGACCGAGCTGGAGGAGGCATAGACCAGGTGGCGCACGCCGTGGTGGCGGCAGCCCTCCAGCACGTTGAGGAAGCCGACCACGTTCGAATCGACATAGCTCTCGGGATGGGTCAGCGAGTGCCGCACCCCCGCCTGGGCGGCGAGATGCGCCACCCGGCCCGGCTTCACCTCGGCGAACAGCCCGGCCATCCCGGGCCGGTCGGCAATGTCGAGCCGGCGGAAGGCGAAGCCGGGTTGCCCGGCCAGCTGCTCCAGCCGCGCCTCCTTCAGCCGCACGTCGTAATAGGGGCTGAGATTGTCGACCCCGACCACCCGGTGCCCGGCCGCGAGCAGCCGCCGGGCCAGGGCGAAGCCGATGAAGCCGGCGGCCCCGGTGACCAGGATCGGCTCGGTGGTGTCGACCGGGGCAGGCATCAAAGGCTCCAATAGGCCAGGCGGGACGGCACGCTTGCCGGGTCCAGCGCCGATTTCACATCCATCACCAGGCCGCTCTCCTTGAGGCAAGCCCAGAATTCGTCGCGCGGCCGGTCGAGATAGGCGCGGTGCGGCACCGCCAGCACCAGCGCGTCGAGGTCGCGGAAGGCGTCGAGCCCGGCGAGCTCCAGCCCGTATTCATGCCGGGCGCGCTCCCGATCGGCCAGCGGGTCGTGCACCAGCGGGTCGATGCCGTAGCTGCGCAGCTCGGCCACGATGTCCGGCACCCGGCTGTTGCGCAGGTCGGACACGTTCTCCTTGAAGGTCAGGCCCAGGATGCCGACCCGGGCGCCCAGGATGGTGCGGCCCTGGCGCGCCAGCACCTTGACCAGCTTGCCGGCCAGGAAGGCGCCCATCTGGTCGTTGATGCGGCGGCCGGCCAGGATCATCTCCGGCCGGTAGCCCACCGCCTCGGCCTTGGCGGTCAGGTAATAGGGGTCGACGCCGATGCAGTGGCCGCCGACCAGGCCGGGCTGGAACTTCAGGAAGTTCCATTTGGTGCCGGCGGCGGCCAGCACCTCGGCCGTGCGCAGGCCGAGGCGGTCGAAGATCATCGCCAGCTCGTTCATCAGCGCGATGTTGAGGTCGCGCTGGGTGTTCTCGATCACCTTCGCCGCCTCGGCGACGCGGATCGACGGCGCCCGGTGCAGCCCGGCCGGGACGATGGCGCCATAGGCCGCCGCCACCCGCTCCAGCGTCGCCTCGTCCTGGCCGGACACGACCTTGACGATGCTCTCCAGCCTGTGCTGGCGGTCGCCGGGATTGATCCGCTCCGGCGAATAGGCCAGGGCGAAGTCGATGCCGGCGCGCAGGCCGGAGGCGCGGGCCAGGGCCGGGCCGCACACCTCCTCGGTGGCGCCGGGATAGACGGTGGATTCGAACACCACCACGGCGCCCGGCGTCAGCGCCCGGCCGATCGTCTCGCAGGCGCGCAGCAGCGGTCCGAAATCCGGCCGGCGCTCGGCGTCGATCGGGGTCGGCACGGTGGCGACGAAGAAGCTGGCGCCGGCCAGGTCCGCCGGGTCGGCGGTGACGATGAGGCCGCTGCCGGCCAGTTCCGCGGCCTCGATCTCGCCGGTGATGTCATGCCTTTCGCGCAGGGCGGCGATTCGGTCGGGATCGATGTCGAAGCCGATGGTGCCGGGGAAGTGCCGGGCGAAGCCCAGCGCCACCGGCAGCCCGACATAACCGAGCCCGATGACGGCGATGCGCTCGGTCCGGGTCATGAAGCCACCTTGCGCCCAGTTTCATCCTCCCCCTCCCCTTGCGGGAGGGGGTAGGGGAGGGTTGGCGCCGCGAGAGCGACGCCGGATGATCTCGCGCC
>NZ_JANX01000553.1 GCF_000767795.1 Inquilinus limosus MP06
GCTCGCCGACCGACAGACCGGAGACCGGAGCGTCCAGCGGCACGGCGAGGCCGGAGGCCTCGATCAGCGCCGCCAGCCTAGCCCGCGTCTCGCGCCGCCGCAGCGCCGGGCGCCACAGCGGCTGCGAGCCGAGCACGATGTTGTCGAAGACGCTGAGATTGTCGGCCAAGGCGAAATGCTGGTGCACCATGCCGATGCCGGCCGCCAGCGCCGCCTGGGGCGAGCCCGGGCGCAGCGGCACCAGTGTGCCGCCCTCCGGCACCGCCACCTCGACCGTCCCGGCATCGGCCACGTAGTGGCCGAACAGGATGTTCATCAGCGTGGTCTTGCCGGCGCCGTTCTCGCCCAGCAGCGCCAGCACCTCGCCGCGGGCGAGGTCGAGGTCGATGCCGTCATTGGCGAGCAGCGCGCCGAAGCGCTTGGTGATGCCGCGCAGGCGCAGTGCCGGCGCGGCATCCGATGAGTCGGGCGTCACAGCGTCGGCTTCGGCTCGCTGTCGTCGACCTTGACCGTGAAGGCGCCGCTCTCGATCTCCTTCTGCCGGGCGGCCACCTTGTCGATGATCGCCTGGTCGACCAGCTTCGAGTCCAGCGGGGCCAGCGTGGCGCCGCCCGCCTTCATGGCGCTGTAGGGGCCGTAATCCTCGGCCTTGAAGCTGCCGGCGGCGACCGCCTTCAGGGCCCGGTCGATGGTCGGCTCCATATGCCACAGCGCGCTGGCCACGACGGTGCCGGGATACTCCGACTGGGTGTCGATGACGTTGCCGATGGCCAGCACCTTGCGCTCCTTGGCCGCGTCGGAGACGCCGTAGCGCTCGGCATACAGCACGTCGGCGCCGGCATCGACCATGGCGAAGGCCGCCTCCTTGGCCTTGGGCGGGTCGTACCAGGAGCCGATGAAGGTGATCGAGAACTTGACCTGCGGGTTCACCTCCAGCGCCCCGGCCATGAAGGCGTGCATCAGCCGGTTGACCTCCGGGATCGGATAGCCGCCGACCATGCCGATCTTGTTCGACCTGGTCTTCAGCCCGGCGACCATGCCGGTGAGGTAGGAGGCGTCCTGGATGTAGTTGTCGAACACCGAGAAGTTCGGCTCGGCCGGCGGCAGGCTGGAGCCCATCAGGAAGGCGGTGTCGGGATAGTCCTTGGCCACCGCCCGGGCGCCGCGCTCGACGCCGAAGGCCTCGCCGATGATCAGCTTCTTGCCGGCCTCGGCATATTCGCGCATGACGCGCTCATAGTCGGTGTTCGACGTGTTCTCGGAATAGACGTAATCGATCTCGCCGCGCTCCTGCGCCGCCTTCAGCGCCTTGTGGATGCGGCTGACCCATTGCTGCTCGACCGGCACGGTGTAGACCGCCGCCACCTGCAGCTTGTCCGCCGCCCGCGCCTGCGGCAGCGCCGCGGCCCCGAGCATCGCCACCGCCGCGCCGAGCAGCGCCCGGCGACCCCAACGTCCCAGCATGAAAACCCCCTTGCTTGTTGATTTTCTGACCAGCCGGTCAAGTGTGCAGAAAGCGGCGCGGGGCGCAACAGGGCGTCGACCCCGGCCGGCACAGGGCCTACAGCGTCCGGGCGTTGCCCTTCAACAGCTTGCCGGACATGGCGGGCCGGCCCGGGGCCTGGAAGGTGACCCTGTCGCCGGCGATCGAAAGCGTGGCGCAGTCGCCCTCCTTGGGGGCCTTCGCCTGGGCCGAGAACACGCAGAACCGCCCGTCATTGCGCAGCGACCAGCGGACGGGCTGAGCCCCGCCCTCGCCGCCCTGGACGGCACGGCCGGTCCCGTCGGCCTGGAGATAGAGGGCCGTCTCGCCGGAGCGGTCGGGCCGGGTGAAGACCAGCGTGTTCCCGGCCAGGGCGTCGGCCATCGCCCTGGTCGCGGGCGTCGCCGGGGCCAGGCCGCGGGCATCGCCCTCCAGCAGTGTGCCATAGGCGGCGCGCCCGTCCCGGCCCGCCAGGGTCACGCGGTCGCCGGTGATCGAGACGGTGAGGCAATCCCCGGCCACGGCCGCCTTCCCGGCATCGGTGAAACACAGCCGCCCGTCGTCCCGGAACGACCACCGGAAGGCGTCCGGCGTCTCGGCGGCGCTGTCCTGCCGGGTGCTCCGCCCGGTTCCGTCCGTCAGGAAATGGAAGGCCGCCACCTCGCCGGAGCCGCCGAGCGGCATCAGGACCACGGTGTTGCCGGCCAGGCTCCGTGCCGCCGCCTTGCCGGTGACCGGGCTCTTTGCACCCGCCGGATCCAGCTGCCAGGCATCGCCCCGCAGGACCTTCCCGGTCACGGCCGGCCCGTCCTTCGGCGCCAGGGTCGCCGTGTCGCCGGCGATCGAGAGCGTGACGCAGTCACCGTCCGATGCCGTGCCGGAGGGGTCGCTCAGGCAGAACAGCCCGTCGGACCGGAACGCCCATTGAACGGCCCGCGGCGGATCGGCGACGCCGCCCTTCCGCTCGGCGACCCGGCCGGTCCCGTCCGGCAACATAAAGACGGCCGATTCCCCGCCGGGCAGGTCGGGCCGTGTGACCATCAGCGTGTTGCCGACCAGGGCCTCCACCGCCGGCCAACCACCGATCGTGCCCGGCGTGTCCGCCGCCCGCGCCGGAGCGCCGACGGCCAGCGCCGACATCGCCACCGCGGCCAGCGCCAATCCCCTCGCCCACATCATTGCCCTGCCCCTTTCCCCCTTATGAACCGCCAGCCCTGCCATCAGCCCCTGAGGCCGATCACCTCACGGCCGATCAGCATCCGGCGGACCTCGGAGGTGCCCGCGCCGATCTCGTAGAGCTTGGCGTCGCGCAGCAGGCGGCCGGTGGCGAATTCGTTGATATAGCCGTTGCCGCCCAGTGCCTGGATCGCCTGCAGCGCCATCCAGGTTGCCTTCTCGGCGGCGTAGAGGATGGCGCCGGCCGAATCCTGCCGGGTCACCCGGCCGCTGTCGCAGGCCCGTCCCACGGCATAGACATAGGCGCGGGAGGCGTTGAGGGCGACATACATGTCGGCCACCTTGCCCTGCATTAGCTGAAACTCGCCGATCGGCCGGCCGAACTGCTGCCGGTCGCGGACATAGGGCAGGACGATGTCGAGGCAGGCCTGCATGATGCCGAGCGGCCCGGCCGCCAGCACCGTGCGCTCGTAGTCCAGGCCGCTCATCAGCACGCGGACACCCTCACCGACCCGGCCGAGCACGTTTTCCTCCGGCACCTCGCAGTCCTGGAACACCAGCTCGCAGGTGTTGGAGCCGCGCATGCCGAGCTTGTCGAGCTTCTGCGCGGTGGAGAAGCCCTTGAACCCCTTCTCGACCAGGAAGGCGGTGATGCCGCGCGGCCCGGCCGCCGGATCGGTCTTGGCATAGACCACCAGCGTGTCGGCGTCGGGGCCGTTGGTGATCCACATCTTGTTGCCGTTGAGGACGTAGCGGTCGCCCTTCTTCTCCGCCCTCAGCTTCATGCCGACGACGTCGGAGCCGGCGCCGGGCTCGGACATCGCCAGGGCGCCGACATGCTCGCCCGCCACCAGCTTCGGCAGGTAGCGGCGCTTCTGCTCCTCGGTGCCGTTCAGCCGGATCTGGTTGACGCAAAGGTTGGAATGGGCGCCGTAGGACAGGCCGACCGAGGCGGAGGCGCGCGAGATCTCCTCCATCGCCACCATGTGCTCGAGATAGCCCATGCCGGCGCCGCCATACTCCTCCTCGACCGTCACGCCGAGGACGCCGAGGTCGCCCATCTTGCGCCACAGATCCATCGGGAACTGGTTGTCGCGGTCGATGTCGGCCGCGCGCGGGGCGATCTCGGCCGCGGCGAAGCCGCGGACCGAATCACGCAGCATGTCGGCGGTGTCGCCGAGCATGAAATCGAGGCCTTGCGGCGCGTTGGGGATCATGGCGGCGTCGCTCCCGGTGACGGTGTTTCCGGCACTCTAGCCCGCATTTCTCACACTCCCTATGCCCTGCGTCGCCTTGCGGCGAGACGGATGCGGGGGCGGGACGCGAAAAGCATAGCGGCGCTACGGTTGAGCGGCCCGCCCCTGCAGGCGGCCGCCGCAAGACGACCCTTCGGGCCGGTTGAAAATGCCGACAGGGTGCGTCGAACGGCTTGCCCGATGCAAAGGCATCGCGCTGCGCCGCTCTCCTGCCCTGTCGGCATTTTCAACC
>NZ_JANX01000554.1 GCF_000767795.1 Inquilinus limosus MP06
TGCGACAGGAGCAGGCCTCGCCGTTCAAACCAGCTTGCGGGTGGCCGTGGCCGGGGTGATCTGAGAGAACCCCTCCCCTACCCCCCTCCCGCGAGGGGAGGGGGGGACTCATTTGGTCTGGGTCCGCGTCATCTCCTGGCTCTTGTCTTCTTCGCTCGCCTCCGCCGTCACCCTCGTGCCGGGCGGCGGGTGGTCCAGCAGGACCTGCCGCAGCGCCTCGAACTGGTCGGCCCGCGGGTCGCTCTGGCGCCAGGCCAGCCCGACCACGCGGCCCGGCGGCGTGCCGTCGAAGCCGGCATAGCTGACCAGGCCGCCGACGCTGGCCTCGCCCAGCGTCGCCAGCCGCGGGAACAGGCTGTAGCCGGCGCCGGCGGCGATCATCTGGCGCAGCGTCTCCAGGCTGGTGCTGTGGCGCTTGCCGCCGGCGCCGAGCGTGCCGCAGACGTCCAGCGCCTGGTCGCGCAGGCAGTGCCCGTCCTCCAGCAGCAAGAGGCCGTCGCGCGGCAGCTCGGCGACTCGGGCGGCGCCGTCCGCCGCCACCGGCCGGTCGGTCGGCTGGGCCAGGACGAAGGGTTCGAAGAACAGCGGCGCCGTCGCGATCTGCGGGTCGGCGACCGGCAGCGACAGGAACACCAGGTCCAGCGCGCCATGGCGCAGCGCCTCGACCAGCTGATAGGTGCGGCCCTCATGCAGCACCAGCTCCAGCCTCGGGAAGGCTTGGCGCAGCGGCCGCAGCATGTGTGGGAACAGATAGGGGCCAAGCGTCTCGATCGCGCCCACGGTCAGTGGGCCTGACAGCGGCGCGTCCAGCTCTTGCGCCAGCGCCATCAGCCGCCGCGCCTCCAGCAGCACGCGGCGGGCCTGGGCCAGGATGACCTCGCCCTTGGCCGTCACCAGCACGGTCTTCGGCCCGCGCTCGAACACCGCCAGGCCCAGCGTCTCCTCCAGCTTGCGGATCTGCATGCTCAGCGCCGGCTGGCTGACGCCGCAGCGCTCCGCCGCCTGGCCGAAATGGCGCAGCTCGGCGACGGCGACGAGGTATTCGAGATCGCGGAGGGAAAGGCCAGCGAGGGTCATGTTCATCTATGTACGATAAGCGATGCCTATCTACCAGATCGGATGGATCGATTGGATCTTATCGGGACGGTAAAGGAGGCTCAGGCCCAAGACACAGGAGCCAGCCATGCCGCCCTTTCCCGGACCAGTCCTCGTCGCCCGCCGCCGCCGGATCGCCCTGGTGCTGCTGCAGATCGGCGGACCGGACCGGCTCGAGGCGGTCGGTCCATTCCTGCGAAACTTCTTCTCCGACCCCGAGATCATCCGCCTGCCGCGGCTGCCGCGGGCGGTGGTGGCGCGGCTGATCGCCCGCCGCCGCACCCCGGTCGCGACCGGGATCTACCGCCAGCTCGGCGGCGCCTCGCCCATCCTGGCCCAGACCCGGGCGCAGGGCCGGGCGGTGGCGGCGCGGCTGGGTGACCTCCGCGAGGTCCGGTCCTTCACGGCGATGCGCTACTGGCACCCCTTCGCGGCCGAGACGGCGGCGGAGCTGCGGGCCTGGCAGCCCGACGAGATCGTGCTGCTGCCGCTGTATCCGCAGTATTCGACCACCACCACCCGCTCGGCCCTGACCGACTGGGCCGCGGCCGCTCGCGCCGCCGGCCTCTTCGCCCCGACCCGGGTGGTCGAGGCGGCGCCGGCGGAGCCGGGCTTCATCGCCGCCCAGGCCGAGCTGATCCGCCGCGCTTGGCCGCCTTATGGCGGGCGGCACCGGCTGCTGTTCACCGCTCACGGCCTGCCGCTGCCGATCGTACAGGCCGGCGACCCCTATCCCGACCAGGTCCACGCCTCGGCCGAGGCGGTGGTGTCGGCGCTCGGCATGCCCGGCCTCGACTGGCGCATCGCCTTCCAGAGCCGGGTGACGCCGCAGGAATGGCTCAAGCCGGACACGGAGGAGGAGGTGAAGCAGGCCGGGCGCGACGGCGTCGGCCTGGTGCTGGTGCCGATCGCCTTCGTCTCCGAGCATTCCGAGACGCTGGTCGAGCTCGACATCGAGTACCGCGCGGTGGCCGAGGCGGCCGGCGTACCATCCTTCATCCGTGTCCCGACCGTCGGCGTGCACCCGGCCTATGTCGCCGGCCTCGCCGCCCAGGTGCGGCAGGCGCTCGGCGCCGGCCCGGTGCAGGAGGCGGCGTGATGCGTCCGGCCCTGAACGCGCTGCTGGCCGACCTCGCCCGCCACGGTGCCAGCCTCACCCTCGAGAACGGCCGGGTCGGCGTGCAGGGCGAGCTGCCGCCGGAGCTGCTGCTGCGGCTGCACCGGCATCGCCGCGACCTGCTGCCCCTGGTCGAACGCGGCACTCACTTATCGCGCCGATAAACACGATCGATTTCCCTGATCGAAGCGTGACGGCAATCCTCTTTCCCATGGCGGACATCCCGCCCGACAGGAGCCCTTGATGACCACCCTGACCACGACCTTCGGCGCCCCGGTTCCGGACAACCAGAACTCCCTGACCGCCGGCCCGCGCGGCCCGGTGCTGATCCAGGACTTCCACCTGATCGAGAAGCTAGCGCATTTCAACCGCGAGCGGATCCCGGAGCGGGTGGTGCATGCCAAGGGCGCCGGCGCCTACGGCACCTTCCGCGTCACCGCCGACGTCACCAGATGGACCCAGGCGAAGTTCCTGGCCGCGGTCGGGAAGGAGACGGAGGTGTTCCTGCGCTTCTCCACCGTCGGCGGCGAGAAGGGTTCGGCCGATGCCGAGCGCGACCCGCGCGGCTTCGCGCTGAAGTTCTACACCGAGGACGGCAACTACGACATCGTCGGCAACAACACGCCGATCTTCTTCATCCGCGACCCGCTGAAGTTCCCGGACTTCATCCACACCCAGAAGCGCAACCCGGCCACCAACCTGAAGGACCCGACGGCGGTGTGGGACTTCGCCTCGCTGTCGCCTGAGACGCTGCACCAGTTCACCATCCTGTTCAGCGACCGCGGCACGCCGCGCAGCTATCGCCACATGGACGGCTTCTCCAGCCACACCTTCAGCTGGATCGACGCGGCCGGGCAGCGGGTCTGGGTCAAGTATCACTTCAAGACGAAGCAGGGGATACAGAACTTCACCGGCGAGCAGGCGCAGGCGATGACCGGCATCGACCCCGACCACGCCACCCGCGACCTGTTCGCCGCGATTCAGGACGGCGATTTCCCGGCCTGGACGGTGTCGGTGCAGATCATGACCGAGGCTGAAGCGGAGGCCTTCCCGATCGACCCGTTCGACCTGACCAAGGTGTGGCCGCACGCGGCGCATCCGCTGATCGAGATCGGCGAGCTGGTGCTGAACCGGAACCCGCAGAACTACTTCGCCGAGGTCGAGCAGTCGGCCTTCAGCCCGGCCAATGTGGTGCCCGGCATCTCCTTCAGCCCGGACAAGATGCTGCAGGGCCGGCTGTTCGCCTATGGCGACGCGCATCGCTACCGCCTGGGCGGCAATCACGGCCTGCTGCCGGTCAACCGGCCGCACGCCGCCGTGGCCAGCAACTACCAGCGCGACGGGCAGATGCGCTTCGACGACAACGGCAAGGGCGCGGTGAACTACGAGCCGAACAGCTTCGGCGGGCCGAAGCAGGACCCGGCGGCGGCCGAGCCGGCGCTGCCCCTGCGCGGCGCGGCCGACCGCTACGACCACCGCGCCGGCAACGACGACTACAGTCAGGCCGGCGACCTGTTCCGGCTGCTGGATGACGGCGCCCGCGCCCGGCTGATGGACAACATCGCGGGATCGATGCGGTCGGTGCCGGAGGCGATCCAGCGCCGCCAGATCGCCCATTTCGCCAAGGCCGACCCGGCCTATGGCGCCGGCGTGGCCGAGCGGCTGGGCCTGGCGATCGCCGCCGCGGCGGCCTGAGCCTCCGGGATCCGAAAGGGCAGCGGCCGTTGCTCTGTGGGGCCGCCGTCCGGACTGGCCCGCCATCCCCCTTTCCGGGATGGCGGGTCTTTTCCGTCTCAGCCCGCCAGCGTCTTTGCCATGAACACGCTCAGCGGGTCGGGGCCGTAGGCGCCGAAGGGGCCGGTCTCGCGATAGCCGAAGCTGCGGTACAGGCCGATCGCCTCGGTCGACTTCACCCCCGTCTCCAGCCGCAGC
>NZ_JANX01000555.1 GCF_000767795.1 Inquilinus limosus MP06
GTCCTCGCCGCTGAAGCCCGAGACCTTGTCATTGCCGTTGCCGCCGAACAGGAAGTCGGCCCAGGTGGTGTTGCCGTCGACAGTCAGGTCGGCGGTCGAGGTGTTGAACTTGAAGTCGGCATCGCTCAGATCGTCGACGGAGACGTTCTTGAGGGTGATCTTCTCGTAATTGCCGCCCCAGCCCAGGGCGATGACGGCATCCTGGCCGACCTGGGTGATGAAGGGCTTCAGGCTCTCGAAATCGGCGAGCTTGAGGAAGGACAGGTCGATCTTTTCGCCGTTGACGTTGAAGTCGGTGATCGTGTCGCGGCCGAAGCCGCGGCTGTCATAGACGAAGGTGTCGGTGCCGGCGCCGCCCGTCAGCGCGTCGTCGTCGCTATCGCCGAACAACTGGTCGTCGCCGCCGCCGCCATCGAGGATGTCATTGCCGCCGCGGCCGTAGATCCGGTCGCTGCTGCTGCCGCCCGTGATGGTGTTGCTGAAGACGTCGCCAAAAAGATCCGCCATTGCTGCTTTCCCCTTGTTTACGGTTCGGTCGAAGGCTTGCCGCATGGCCGCGGCGCGGAACGCCGGGCAGGGCGGTGCCGTCGAGCGTCCTTCATCACGAAGTCCGCCCTGTGCCGCCTCTTCCGCCGATGGTGGCAGCGAGGCGAACTCGGTTGTCCTGGGTGACGGCCGGGCTTACCGGCCGATGCGGAGAATGGTCACAGAAGGAGGTGGAAGGACCCAGGGCCGACCCGGCCCTCGCCGGCTGCCGACCGTCCTGTCGTTGCCGTCAGCACGCGAGGTGCTGCCGGCGGGTCATCCGCCGCGACTCATCCTGCTCCGGTTTCGTGAACGACATCCAAGTTGCTCCCCCACCACATAAAATTTGACTCAAATTGGAGTATGCCGCAGCCCTCGATATGTCAGCAATCCGCCCTGGCGGGCGGCCGGGACATCTCGGCACAGGCTTCTGCTGTCCGAATTGAAGGCCGAACGGGCCGGATGTGCCTCCGGCGGGCTGCCCGAGCGACGCCGGATCAGACCGGTGTCGTCATCGTGCTTATCAGCCTGGATATCGGGGGATGGTGGCGCGAATGTGTCACCAGGGTGAGATTGTCGTCCCAATCCGACAATTCAGCGGGCTTTTCTGGATCGCCGCCGCGGCCCGGCGCTTCAAGCCCTGGCGGCCCGGTGCAGGGCGACGCCTGCCATCACCAGGCCGATCCCGGCCAGCTCCCGCGGTGAGGGGACCTGTCCCAGCACCAGGACGCCGATCCCGGCGGCGGTGGCCGGCAGAAGCGACAGCATCAGCGCGAAGCTGGCGCGCGGCAGCCGCGCCATGGCCAGCAGGTCGCAGACATAGGGGATGACCGAGGAGGCGATGCCGACCCCGATGCCGGCCAGCAGCAGCGCCGGATCGGTGAGCACCGGCAGCGCCGGGCCCAGGCCGACCGGGCTGATCGCGGCCAGCGCCACCAGCATCGCCACGGCCAGCCCGTCGACGCCGCCGGCTCCGGCGATGCGATGCCCCAGCACGATGTAGCCGACGAACAGCCCGCAATTGGCGAAGGCCAGGGCATAGCCCAGCGCGTCGCCCTCCAGCCGGATCTGGGTCAGCATCGCCACGCCGGCCGCCGCCAGGCCCAGCGCCACGACGTTGCGCCGGCTGTGCAGCCCCGCCAGCGCCAGGCCGATCGGCCCCAGGAACTCGATGGCGCCGACCGTGGCCAGCGGCAGCCGGGCGATGGCCAGGTAGAAGCAGCCATTCATCGCCGCCAGCACCAGGCCCAGAGCCAGCAGGGTGCGGCGGTCGGCCGGGCTGCTGCGCCGCCACAGCCGCCAGGGCCGGCGCCACAGCGCGAAGACCAGGGCGGCGGCGGCGATGCGCAGCCAGGCGACGCCCAGCACCTCCACCCTGGCGAACAGCAGCACGGCGCAGGCCGGCCCCAGGTAGTGGAACACGGCGCTGATCACGAAGAACAGCTGCGGCGGCACCCGCCGCGCCAGCGGTGCGGCACGGGACGCTTCGGAGGTCGACATGCCCGAAGCTTTGCATGTCCTGGCGAAGCGGCCCATGATCAGGCGAAGCCGTATGCGGCCTTCGGCCTTCGCTTCGAAGGAGATTTGTCGAATTGACCTTCCAGCTCTCGCCGCTGCTCGCGGATGACCGGAACCTCGCCTTGATCCGCCTGCTGCAGGCCGAGCCGCGGCTGGGCGTGGCCGAGCTGGCGCGGCGCATCGGCATGTCGGCGCCGGCGGTGCGCGAGCGGCTGCTGCGGCTGGAGGAGGCGGGCGTGATCCGCGGCTGGCGGCTGGAGCTGGAGCCGAAGGCGCTCGGCTACCCGCTGACCGTCTTCGTCCGTATCCGGCCGATGCCGGGGCAGGTGCCGAAGATCGCCGAGCTGGCGCGGGCGATGCCGCAGGTGGCGGAGTGCCACCGCATCACCGGCGAGGACTGCTTCATCCTGAAGGTGCATGTCGAGGCGATCGAGACGCTGGACCGGCTGCTCGACCGGTTCCTGGCGCATGGCCAGACCACCACCTCGATCGTCCAGTCCAGCCCCGTGCCGCCACGCGATCCGCCGCTGCCGGGGTAGGGCCCAGGGGGGCCGGTCCTACAGCCCGCGGCGCGAGCGCAGGGCGGCGACCAGGGTGCCGTCGTCGAGATAGTCCAGCTCGCCGCCCACCGGCACGCCATGGGCCAGGCGGGTGATGCTGGGGCCCGCGCCCTCCAGCTTCTCGGCCAGGTAATGGGCGGTGGTCTGGCCGTCGACCGTGGCGTTCAGGGCCAGGATCACCTCGGTCACGCCCGGCTCGCGGGCGCGGGCCAGGAGGCGCGGGATCGCCAGGTCCTCCGGCCCGACGCCGTCGATCGCCGACAGCGTGCCGCCCAGCACGTGGTAGCGGCCGCGGAAGGCCCGCGCCCGCTCCAGCGCCCACAGGTCGGCCACCTGCTCGACCACGCAGATCACCCCGGCGTCGCGGGCCGGGTCGCTGCAGATCGGGCAGGGATCGACGGTGTCGAGATTGCCGCAGACCGAGCAGGGCACGATGGCCTCCGCCGCCGCCTCCAGCGCCTCGGCCAGCGGCCGCATGGCCGTGTCGCGGTGGCGCAGCAGGTGCAGCGCGATCCGGCGCGCCGACCGGGGGCCCAGCCCCGGCAGCCGCGCCAGCAGGTCCATCATCGTGGCGATCTCGCCGCTCATCCGCGCTCCATTCCCGCCGCCGTCCGTGGCGCTGATCCTATCCGACGCAACTTCGTAGCACAGCGGGCGAAGCAGGGCCCGTCGCGATCGCACCGAGGCGCCTTGAATGGCGTCGTCGCTTCGCCTATAACCGACGGCGCGCGGGTGTAGCTCAATGGTAGAGCAGAAGCTTCCCAAGCTTACGACGAGGGTTCGATTCCCTTCACCCGCTCCAGCCTCCCTTAAATCGCTGCTGTTCCGACCTCGAGTGCCGCCGATTCGTGATATGATTCGGCTGTAGTCGCCGCGGCGATTATCATTGTATTCAGCGGATGAAATTCAGATGACGCCGATGATATCTTCGGCGATGGTCGTGTAGCGCCTCCAGACGATGGAGCACACGCATGGAAATACTTCATAATTTATTCAAAGCCTCGCCAGAGGCGGCGCTGTTCTTGTCGCTGGCGATCGGCTATGCGGTCGGGAAGATCCAGTTCGGGCGTTTCCAGTTCGGCGGCGTCGCCGGCTCGCTGATCGCCGCGGTGCTGATCAGCCAGGTCGGGGTGACGATCGACCCGGGCATCAAGGCCGTGGCCTTCGCCCTGTTCATCTACGCCGTCGGCTTCGAGAGCGGCCCGCAATTCTTCAATTCGCTGAACCGCTCGGCGCTGCGCGAGATCGCGCTTGCCGTGTTCCTGGCGGCGACCGCGCTGGTCACCGTCATCCTCTGCGCCAGGATCGGCGGGCTGGACAAGGGGCTGGCGGCCGGCATCGCCGCCGGCGGGCTGACCCAGTCGGCGATCATCGGCACCGCCGGCGACACGCTGAACCGGCTGGGGCTGCCGGCCGACGAGGTGGCGCGCCAGCAGGCGGGGATCGCAATCGGCTACGCCGTGACCTACATCTTCGGCTCGCTGGGGCCGATCCTGGTCTGCCTGATCCTGATTCCGCGCCTGTTCGGCC
>NZ_JANX01000556.1 GCF_000767795.1 Inquilinus limosus MP06
GCGCCGGCCAGGGCGGCGAGCCGGCGCGCCGGCAGCATCACTGCGGCACCCCGACGGCATGCGGCTTCGCCGGCGGCAGCCGGTTCTCGGCCGGGCGTGACTGCATGCCGTCATTGCGCGACGGCGCCGCGTCCTTCGGCACGAAGCGGCCCATGGAGCGGACATAGGCGGCCATCTGCCAGATCTCGTCATCCGGGATGCGGCCGCGGAAAGACGGCATGCCGTTCGGCCGGCCTTCACGGATGGTGGCGGCGATGTTGTCGATGCTGCTGCCGTAGATCCATTTGTCGTCGATCAAGGCGGGGCCGGAGCCGCCGCCGCCATTGCCGTGGCATCCGCTGCAGTTGAACCATTGGAACAGCCGCTTGCCCTGGCTCATGGCATAGGCGTTCTGCTCATAGTCCTGCCCCTTGGGATTGGCGGCCGTCTGCGGGGCATTGGCGCCGGGCGAGATCGGGGCCAGGGCGACGATGGCCTCGGCGGAGGACTCCGCGCGCGGCGTGTCGTAGCCCCGCTCCTCGCGGCGGCAGCCGGCGGCCAGCAGAGCGGCGGAGAGCAGGAGGAGAAGCGGCGCGCGCATCTCAAGGCCCCGCCTGCTGGGTGCGGTCCAGACGCGGGACACCGTATTGCGCCAGGATCGCGTCGATCTCGCCACGATGCCGGCCCAACGCCGCGTTCACTGCGTCGGCCAGTTCCTTGTCGTCGCGGCGCACGCCCATGGCGATGTCGAACACCATCGGCATCGGCCCTTCCGTCTGCGGCTGCACCGGGGTGACGGTCAGCGCCACCGGCTGGCGCGGCGCGAAATAGCCGGCGAAGGGGCCCCAGACCACGGCGACGTCGATCTCGCCTTTCGCCACCGCCGCGACGATCCGGCCGGCCGGGTTCGGCTGGGCGTAGTCGCCGTAGAGCGTGTAGCCGACGACATGGTCGGCCAGGCCGCGCCGGGCCAGCGCCTCGGCCGGCGGCGGGTTGACGCCGTCATCGCCGACCAGCGGCACGCCGATGCGCAGCGACCGCAGCGCCGGATCGTCGAAGGATCGGATCTGCGGGCCATCGGCCCGGCTGACGAAGACGTAGCCGGAGCGGTAATAGGGCCGGGTCGAGCGCAGCATCTCCAGCCCCGCCATGGTGCCGGGCACCAGGTCGCACAGCCCGGCCTTCAGCGTGTTGCGGATGAAGCCGCGGCGCTGCGCCCACCAGGTGGTGGTCACGGTGGCGCCGAGATCCTGCGCCACCAGCGCGGCGATGCGGTTCTCGAACCCCTCGCCCTTGTTGTTCGAGAAAGGCAGGTTGTTCGGGTCGGCGCAGACCCGGAGCTCGCGCGCCCCGGCGGCGCCGGCGGTCAGCGCCAGCGCCGCGGCCAGCAGCAGCCTAGGGAAGACGGAAGACATAGAGCATGCCTCCCCGGGTCGTGGCATCCTTGAGGTCGCCCATGGCGCCGACGAAGCCGAGCGCCGCGGTCTGGTCGCGCGGGTCGAGGTCGCCGGCGACGATCGCCCCGGCCCAGCCGCCGGCGCCGGACAGGATGGCGACATACTGATGCCCGTCCGGGCCGCGATAGGTGGTGGGCTGGCCGATGATCCCGGAGCCGGTCTTGAACTGCCACAGCAACTTGCCGCTGCGGGCGTCCAGCGCCTTGAACCAGCCCTCGAAGCTGCCGTAGAACACCACATCGCCGGCGGTGGCCAGCGCGCCGCTCCAGACCGGGAAGTTCTCCTTCACCATCCAGGCCGGCCTGGCCTTGGCGATGTCCCAGGCCGTGAACTCGCCGCGATGGCCGCCAGGCCCTGGCTTCATCCGCACCTCTGCGCCGACATAGGGGGTGCCGGCGATGTAGTTCGCCTCCATCCCCAACAGGTCCTCGCACAGGTTGTTGTGCGGGATGTAGAGCAGCCCGGTCCGCGGCGAATAGGCCGACGGGTTCCAGTCCTTGGCGCCCGGCGCCGCCGGGCAGATGTCGCGGATCACGCGGCCGGTCTGCGGCGCCTTGTCCGCCACCATGGCCAGTCGCCCGGTCTTCAGGTCGACGCCGCTGCTGCTGGTGACCGGGGCGAAGGGCTTGGCCGACAGCACCTCGCCGGTGGTGCGGTCCAGCACGTAGACGTAGCCGTTGCGCTCGGGACGGACCAGGACCTTCCGCGGCTGCCCCTGCCAGGCCATGTCGAGCAGGATGTTCTCGTTGATACCATCATGGTCGTAGAGGTCGTGCGGGCTCCACTGGTAGGCCCAGCGGGCGGCACCGGTGTCGATGTCGCGGGCGAAGATGCCGGCGGTCCATTTGTTGTCGCCGGGGCGGAGATCCGGGTTCCACGGCCCGGGGTTGCCGGTGCCGTGATAGATCAGGTTCAGGTCGGGGTCGTAGGAGATCCAGCCCCACACATTGCCGCCGCCCTGCTGCCAGGCGCCCGGCGGCCAGGTGGTGACGCCCAGGTCCTTGCCGCGGTCGGCCTCGTAGAACGGCTTGAAGTCGGGGCCGATCAGGACGTCGGCGTCCGGGCCGGTGTTGTAGGCCTTCCAGGCCAGCTTGCCGGTGGCGGCGTCGAGCGCCGCGATCCAGCCGCGCACCCCGTATTCGCCGCCGGAATTGCCGACCAGCACCTTCCCCTTGGCCACCAGCGGCGCCATGGTGATGGTCTCGCCGATATTGATGTCGCCGAGCTTGGTGCGCCAGATCTCCTGCCCGGTCGCGGCGTCGACCGCGATGGTGTTGCCGTCCAGCGTGTTCAGGAAGACGCGGCCATCGGCATAGGCCGGGCCGCGGGTGACCACGTCGCAGCACGCGACGCCTTGGGCCGCGGCCTCGGGCTTGGGCTCGAACTTCCATTTCAGGGGAGCGCCCGGCTTCGAGAGGTCGAGCGCGTAGAGGACGTTCGGATAGGGCGTGGCGATGAACATCGTGTCGCCCACCACCAGCGGCGGCGCCTCCTGCCCGCGATCGACGCCGAGCGAGAAGGTGAAGGCGACCTGCAGCCGGGCGACATTTCCGGTGTTGATCTCGTCGAGGCCGCTGTAGCGGGTGCTGGCATAGTTCTTCGCCGGCATCGCCCACTGCCCGTCCTCGGGCGGCGCCGCCGAGGCCGGGGGCTGCGGCAGATCCTGGGCCTGCGCCGCCCCGGCCAGGGCGGCGGCGACCGTGATCGCGACGAGGATGCGGTGGCGCAATTCGGTGCCTCGGTCCTGCCCTCCGACGGCAGGCCAACAGGACCGCGACGGCCCGGGTTCCAAGTACGATTCCTGCGTCAGTCGGCCCGAGCCATCCCGGTCACCACGCTCTGGGGCATCACCGCGGTCAGCCCCGTCTTCAGCTTCGCCGTGAAGGGGGCGACGACATGGTCCTTGCCCCTCATCATCGCGTCGTAGCCGGCACGGGCGATATCGGCCGGGTCCGCCTTGGACTTCTGGCCGAGCTTGGTGTCCTCCATCCCGGCGCGGGCGAAGAACTCGGTCTCGGTCGCGTCCGGCAGCAGCGCCGTGACGGTGACGCCGGTATGGACCAGTTCGTTGGCGATGCCTTCTGCGAAGGCGTAGTCGAAGGCCTTGCTGGCCGAGTAGACCGACTGCAGCGGCGACGGCGCGATGGCGGCGACCGAGGAGGTGATCAGGATCCGCCCAGAACCGCGCGCCACCATGTCGCCGGCGAAGAGCTTGGTCAGCCGCAGCATGCCGACCACGTTGAGCTGGACCAGCCGCAGTTCGTCCTCCCACCGCGTCTCCCGCGCGAAGTCGCCGAAGACACCGACCCCGGCATTGTTCACCAGGAAGTCCGGCAGCACGCCGATAGCCTCCGCCGCGGCCCGGACCTCGTCCGGCCCGTCGGGGCGGGCGAGGTCGACCGCCACGGTCTCGACCGACGGCGAGCCGGCCTGCCGCAGCACCTCCGCCGCCTCGATCAGCGGCGCCTCCTCCTCCGCCACCAGGATCAGGCGATGGCCGTCACGGGCGAAGCAGCGCGCCAGCTCGAGGCCGATGCCGCTGGAGGCGCCGGTCACCAGCGCCAGTGTGTCAGCTGGTTCAGCCATTCATCGCCTCCTGGATCGACACCGTGGTCCGCGCCTTGCCGCGCATCCGCTCCGGCGCGTCCGGGAAACCGCTGCGGTCGCTGTAGTCG
>NZ_JANX01000557.1 GCF_000767795.1 Inquilinus limosus MP06
CCGCGGCGGAGGCGGCGGCGGTGCGGGCGGTGCCGGCGGATCGCCGGCGCGAGGCCTTCCTGCAGATCTGGACGGTCAAGGAAGCCTATGTGAAGGCGCTGGGCGGCGGCCTGACCATCGCGCTGGACAGCTTCGTGGTCGACACGCTGTCGGAGCGGCCGCAGGTCCGATTCCTCGACCCCGCGGTCGACGGCGCCGCCTGGCATTTCCGGCAGTGGCGGCCGTCGCCGCGGCACCTGCTGGGGCTGGCGCTGCACCGGCCGCAGGGCGAGCCGGTCATCGCGGTCCGGCACGTTGCCCTGACGCCCTGACCGACGGCGCCGGCTCGGGCGGCCCGGGCAGGATCTCGCGCAGATAGGCGCCGATGCCGTAGGCCTGCTCCCATTGATAGGGATAGCCCAGCGACACCTCCTCGAACCGGGTGGCGTCGCGCCAGTCGGTGTGGCGGACATGGAGATGGCCGCTGACCGCCACCGCGGCACGGAAGCGCCGGTGCCAGTCCTCGGTCAGCACCGTGCCGCACCACGGGCTGAAGCGCGGGATGCGCGGAATGCGCACCAAGTCGCGGCGCAGCGGGTAGTGGTTGACCAGGATGGTCGGCAGCCCGGCCGGCAGCGCCGCCAGGCGCCGGGCGGTATCCTCGACCCGGGCCCGGCACCACTCCTGCCGCGTCGGATACGGGTCGGGATGCAGCAGCAGCTCGTCGGCGCAGACGGCGCTCTCTTCGGCCGCCCAGGCCACCACCTCCTCGACCGGCAGGTCGGCCGGGCGGAAGCTGTAGTCGTACAGCAGGAACAGGGGCGCGATGGCATGCTCGCCGCCCGGGCCGGGCCAGACCGGATACGGATCCTCCGGCGTCACCACGCCGTGCTGCCGGGCCAGCGCGACCAGCGATTCGTAGCGCTCGACCCCGCGTGGCGCGGCCGGGCTGCGCGCCCGGGTCCACAGCTCGTGATTGCCCGGCACCCAGATCAGCCTGGCGAACTTCGCCGACAGCATGGCGAAGGCGCGGCCCAGCGTGTCCGCCGTCTCGGCGATGTCGCCGGCCAGGATCAGCCAGTCCTCCGGGTGATCCGGCAGGGCCGCCAGCCGCTCGAAGCTGGCGTCGGAGGCGAGGTGGAGATCGCTGATGGCGTACAGGCGCATGGGTCCAGCTTGGCCGCTCCGGGCGGATTAGGCCAGCTATCCCCGGAACCGATGCAGCGACATAATGCGGTGCAGCTCGACATCGATGTCGGACCGCCAGCTGCGCGGCGCGTCGTCGGCCAGCGCGTCCGGATCGGGACGGGGCGGCTCGTCCTCGCGGCAGAACAGCTCCGGATGCATGCCGCGGGCGCAATGGGCGAAGCCGTCGATGACCGCCCGGCCGATCCTTGCCACGACGCGATGCAGCAGTCCGGGCGCGATCTGCGGCGCCGGCCGGGGCGTGGGGCGGGTGAACGGGATGATCCTGGCCCCGGGAATCTCGATCGGCGGCTCGGCCCGGTCCATGACGATCGGCCAGTCCGGTCTCATCACACACCCCTGCGCAACGCGGCGAACCGCAGTCTCGACGAGGGGAGGCTCGCAGCGGGCCGCTACCGCTTGGTGGCGGAATCGGGCGAAATGGTTGCCGGTGTAACGATCAGGCGCCCGGACTGCCGCCTTGCGCCAGGAGAGAGCCGATGACCCACGCCCCCAGCCTGACGCCCGAGGACGAGCAGCTGCTGCACGAGCTGCGCCACCAGCGGCGGAGCCATCGCGCCAAGGACCGCGCCGCGCTCACCTTCGGCCAGCGCCTGGCCGACGGGGTGGCGGCGACCGTCGGTTCCTGGCACTTCATCGTCGTGCAGAGCGCGCTGCTGTCCCTGTGGATCGTGCTGAACGTGGTCGGCTGGATCCAGGCCTGGGACCCGTACCCTTTCATCCTGCTGAACCTGGCGCTGTCGTTCCAGGCGGCCTACACCGCGCCGATCCTGATGATGAGCCAGAACCGCCAGGCCGAGATCGACCGCCACAAGGCGGAGATCGACTACAAGATCAACATCAAGGCGGAGCTGGAGATCGAGCAGCTGCACCAGAAGATCGACCTGCTGCGCGAGCAGGAGGTGGTGCGGCTGACCCGGGCGGTCGAGCTGCTGCTGGAGCGCCTGGAGGCGGCGGAGGGGAAGGGGACGGGTTGAGCCTTACCGGGGCCGGCGGCGCTCGGCAAAATGCCGCTCGGCGCGGGCCTCGGCATAGCGGCGGTCGGCCTGGGCCTTGACCTCCGGCCAGCGCAGCGCCGCCTCGGCGCTGCTCATCTTGCCATACAGCGACATATAGGCCTCGTGGTGCAGCAGCGTGCGCGGCTTCTCGGTGGCCTGCCAGGCCTCGAGATGCCAGGGCTCGCCGGCGTCCTCCAGCGCCCCGGTCGAGGCGTAGATCTGCGCCTCGACGGGCTCGCCGTCGGCCAGAGTCACGGTCACCGGCTGCAGCGCGTAGTCGTCGCTCTCGAAGAACTGCATGCGGTCCATCTCGACATCGGTGAAGCCGTCGACCAGCAGGCCGTCGACCCGCCCGTCGGGATGCGGCACCAGGATCGGGTAGCTCTCGCCCTTCACCTTGCGGCTCTGCCGCCCCAGCAGGGTCGCCGGCCGCGTCGCCAGCGCCGCCATCGGACGGCCGATCACCAGCGCGAACAGGTCGGGATCCTGCAGCGTGCCGAAAAAGAACAGGCGCATCGGTCGATTCCCTTCCCGGCCCGGACGGCCCGGCGCCATCCGCCCGTCATCATGGTGACGTGGGCGGCGCAATTTGATCCTGCCGCGCCGAAAGTCAAGTCGATTCCAGTGAATTTCTTGACGCCGCCAATTCAGCCATTTCCCTGTTTTGTCAGCGTGTTTGCAGGTTTTTCTGTGACAGCGTGCAAATCGGATATATACATTTATGTCGCGGCCGGCATCGGCCACCAACAGAGACTTGGGGGCAGCGGATGTTCCAGGAGTTCAAGGCCTTCATTGCCCGTGGCAATGTGATCGACTTGGCGGTCGGTATCATCATGGGCGTGGCCTTCACCACGATCGTGAATTCCCTGGTCAACGACATCATCATGCCGCCGATCGGCGTGCTGCTGGGTGGTGTCGACTTCTCGAACTACTTCATCAACCTGTCGTCGACCCACTATGACAGCCTGGCCGCGGCCAAGGCTGCCGGCGCCGCGACGATCAACTACGGCGTCTTCATCAACGCGATCATCAACTTCCTGATCATCGCCTTCGCCGTGTTCCTGCTGGTCAAGCAGGTCAACCGTTTCATGAAGAAGCCGGAAGCGGCCCCGGCCGCGCCGCCGCGCAGCGAGGTGCTGCTGGAGGAGATCCGCGACGCCATCAAGTCGCGGAACTGATTTATACAGCCCTCCTGCCTGTCATTGCCGGGCTTGGCCCGGCAATCCAGAAGGTCTCACGACAGACTCTGGATGCCCGGGTCAAGCCCGGGCATGACAGGGGAGAGAACGGTCAGTAGGCGATCCGGATCTCGACCCGGCGCTCGCCGACGGTG
The DNA here is from genome assembly GCF_000767795.1 of Inquilinus limosus MP06. GTDB lineage: Bacteria > Pseudomonadota > Alphaproteobacteria > DSM-16000 > Inquilinaceae > Inquilinus > Inquilinus limosus_E. The sequence continues at coordinate 3,517 of NZ_JANX01000557.1, forward strand.
ACGCCCGCGATGGCCCCGGCGTCGCCATGGCCCTCGACGCGGTGGATCAGGCTCGGCGAGATGCCGTTCGCCACCAGCTCCGCGGCGACGGCCTCGGCCCGCTTGGCCGACAGCGCCTCATGCGCGTCGCGCGCGCCGTCCTTGCCGGCGAAGCCGTCGACGCTGATCGACTTGGCGTTCCAGCTCTTCGCCTCCGACGCCGCCTTGGCGACCAGCGCCCGCGCATCCGGCGTCAGCACGGCGCTCTCATCCTTGAAGAAGATGTCGTAGGGGCCGCCGGCCTTGGGCGCACAGGCGGCGATGGCGAGGACGGGAAGCAGGGCCAGGAGCGCACGACGGCTTGCAATCGGCATGATCGACCTGTTCGCGTTTGTTGTTGGTCGGACAGCATTACCCGAGCGGCCCGGCCGATAGAAGCGGTTCCGCTTCGTCTGGTTGTTGAAATCGCTCGTTCTGTCAGCGGTTCTTTCCGGCTGGCTCGATCGCCCCCGACGCCAGCAGCGCGTCCAGCAGCGCCGCGGCTGCCGGATCGGCCCAGGCCGCCTTCGCCTGCTCCGCCGTCAGCCGCCCGTCGCCGCACAGAAGCAGC
>NZ_JANX01000558.1 GCF_000767795.1 Inquilinus limosus MP06
TCGGCAACACGAGGCGGAACATGAAGGTCGTGATCATCGACGTCGCCGGCCCGATCGGCGCCAGGACCACCCGGCTCCTCCGGCAGGCCGGCCATGAGGTCGCATCCACCGGCAACGGCCCGGGGCCTGCCCTGGCCGGCGCGCAGGTGGCGGTCGACCTGACGGACGCGGCCTCCTGCGAGGACGAGGCGGCGCTGGCCGCCATCGAGGCCTCGCAGCGCACCCTGCTCGCCGCCGAGGCCGCGGCCGGCATCGGGCATCATGTGGCGCTGTCGGTGGCCGGGACGGAGCGGCCGCGACAGGGCAGCGTGGCCCGCGGCCGGATGACGCAGGAGCGGCTGATCCGTGCCTCCGGCCTGCCCTACACACTCATCCATTCGACCCAGCTGTTCGAGTTCCTGGGCGGCATCGCCCGGTCGGCAGCGGCCGGCGCCATCCTGCGCCTGCCGCCGGCGGCCGTGCAGCCGATCGCCCCGGACGACGTGGCCGCCTTCGTGGCCCGGATCGCGCTGGGCGATCCCGTCAACGACACCATCGAGATCGCCGGGCCGGAACGGCTGCGGCTGAGCGAGCTGGTCGCCCGCTACCTGCGGGCGACAGAGGACCCACGGCCCGTCGTCAGCGACACCCACGCCCGCTGGCCGGCCACAGCACCCGACGACCGCCCGCCGGGTCCCGGCAGCACCCTGCGCCTCGGCATGACCCGGTTCGAGGCGTGGTTCCACCAGGCCCAGGCAAGAGCCTGATCCTCCGTCCCTGTTTCACCCCAACCTGAAGGACACTGTCATGAAACGCATCCTCGGCGCCCTTGCGCTCGCCGCCCTGATCTCGGCCCCGGCCCTGGCGGCCCCCGCCTTGGCCGCCGATGTCGGCTCCAAGGTGACGCTGGTCTATGATCACGTGATTCCCAACGTCCCGGGCAAGAGCCTGAAGGCCTTCCTGGTGGAATACGCCCCCGGCGGATCGTCGGACGCCCACACCCACGCCAAGTCGGCCTTCATCTACGCGACGGTGCTGGAGGGGTCGATCACCAGCCAGGTCAATGACGGGCCGGTCACGACCTACACGGCCGGGCAGAGCTTCACCGAGCTGCCGGGCGACCGCCACGCCGTCAGCTCGAACGGCAGCAAGACCGAGCCGGCCAGGCTGCTGGCCGTCTTCGTCGTCGACACCAGCGAGACCCAGCTGACGACGCCGATCCACAAGTAAGCCGGCCACCGAGGCCGGACCACTTGGCCCGGCCTCGGCGATGCCTAGAAGGCAAGCCCGGTCTTGAAGATCTCCACCGCATAGAAGGCCAGCTCGCCGTCCAGGGCGCGCTGGATGTTGGCGGCCTTGCGAAAGCCGTGCTGCTCGCCCGCGAACAGGACATAGCCGACCGGCTGGCCCTTGGCGCGCAGCGCGTCGACCATCGCCTCGGTCTGGTTCGGCGGCACCACCTCGTCCTCGTCGCCCTGGAAGAAGATCACCGGCTTCGACAGCTTGTCGGCGTGGTACAGCGGCGACCGCTCGCGGTAGCGCTCGGCCTCCGCCGGATACGGGCCGATCAGCCAGTCGAGATAGCGCGACTCGAATTTGTGCGTGTCGCGCGCCAGGGCCGCCGCGTCGCTGACCCCGAAATGGCTGGCGCCGCCGGCGAAGTAGCTGTCGAAGGCCAGCGCCGCCAGGGCGGTGTAGCCGCCGGCGCTGCCGCCGGTGATCACCGAGCGGGCGGCGTCGGCCAGCCCCTGCGAGGCCAGGTATTTCGCCCCGGCCACTGCGTCCTGCACATCGACCACACCCCAGCTCAGGTTCAGCCGGTCGCGATAGGCCCGGCCGTAGCCGGTGCTGCCGCCATAGTTGACGTCGAGCACGGCGATGCCGCGGCTGGTCCAATACTGGATGCCGAGATTGAGCGTCGAGGAGGCGGCGGAGGTCGGGCCGCCATGGATCTTCACCACCAGCGGCGGCACGTCGCCCGCCGGCGCCGCGTGGTCCGCGCTGGTCGGCGGATAATACAAGCCATGGGCGGTGCGGCCGCCCGCCGTCGGGAACTCGACCGGCTGGGCCGGGGCGAAGAAGCCGCGCAGCGCCGGGTCCTCGCCGATCTCGGTCGCGCGTTTCAGCACCTCCCAGCGCCCGGTGGCGAGGTCGAGCCGCACGATCTGGCCCGGGTCGCGCGGCGAGCCGGCGCGGAACACCGCGATCCGCTCATTGGCGCGGACCGAGCTGATATCGGTGAAGGGCAAATCGACCGGGGTCAGCGCACCGGTCAGCAGGTCGACCAGGGCCAGCTTGCCCAGGCCGCCCTCGATATAGCTGCTCAAGAGGCGCCCGGGGCCGGAGAAGGCATAGGCCGACATCCCGAACACCCATTGCGGCTGGCCGAACTCCGCCGCCATCGCCAGCACCGGCTCAGCCGGGCCGCCATTGCCGTCGCAGCGATACAGGTTCCACCAGCCGGATCGGTCGGCGGCGAAGACCAGCCATTGCCCGTCCGGCGACCATTCCGGCTGGAACACGGATTCACCGGACCCGCCGGCCACCGCCCGTGGCGTCCCGGCCGGCGCGCCTGCGGCGTCCAGGTTGGCGACGAACAGCGTGGTCTCGACCCAGGGCATGTTCGGATGGTCCCAGGCCAGCCAGGCCAGGCGCCCGCCATCCGGCGACAGCCGGGGCGAGGCGAAGAAGTCGTGGCCCAGCGCCAGGATGCGGACGCTGCCGGCGCCCTCGCCCTCCAGCGGCACCGCGACGATCATGTTGTCGGGATGCCCCCCGCCGGGCTGGTGCCGCTCGCCGACGCCGATCCACAGGCGCCGGCGCGGATCAACCAGTCCGTCGGCGAAGCGCCACTCCTCCCCCGCCTCGCCGGTCGCGGCGGTGACCGGGACCGGCGCCGCGCCCGGCGCCTGGCGGTAGAGCCGGCGGTCCGGCCGCGCGCCTGTGGGGCCGGGCCGGTCGTTGGAGAAGAAGACGGTGCCGTCGGCGACAGTCCAGGCGCCGCCGCCATATTCGTGCACCCGGGTGCGGACATTGACCTCCGGCGGGCTGATCTCGGCCACCGTGCCGTCGGGCGCGCGGCGCATCAGCACGCTGCGCCCGCCCTCCTGCGGCCGGCCCTCCAGCCACCAGATCGCGTCGCCGTCCAGCCGGACCTCGGACAGGCCGATCGACTGCGCCACGATCAGGTCGGAGGTGATCGGCGATCTCCAGAAACCGTAGGGCGCGATCCTGGTGCTCGGCATGGGGACGACTCCGGTCGGTGGGCGACCGCGCCAGCCTGTCCGATCGGGCGCCCGGATTCCAGTGGCCGCGCTATTTCTTCGCGATCACCCAGACCGCGTGGACGATGCCGGGGATGTAGCCCAGCAGCGTCAGCAGGATGTTGAGCCAGAACTGCCCGCCGAATCCGACCTGGAGGAACACCCCCAGCGGCGGCAGCAGGATGGCGATGATGATCCGGATCAGATCCATGCGGGTCCTTCAGAGTGCGGGCAGGCCATCGGGATGCCCGGGCGGATGGTGGGCCCATCCGCCCGGGCGGCCGGATCAGGGCGGGTTCGGCTTGGTCGACTGCTCGATGCTCTGACCGGCCTTCTGCGTGTCCTGGCCGACGCCGCGGACGGTGTTGTCGCAGGCGGCCATGCCGAGGCCGGCGGCCATCAGGCCGGCGATGAGAACGATGCGTGCGATCATGATCTGCTCCTTACCTCTTCAGAACGTCCCGGACGGCGTCCTTCACCTTGCCGGCGGCGGATTCGATCTTGCCGGCCGCGGTCTGCGCCTGGCCTTCGGCCTCGAGCTTGCGGTCGCCGGTCACCTTGCCGGCCTCCGTCTTGCCCTTGCCGACCGCCTGGTCGACCACGCCCTTGATGCGATCCTTGTCCATTGGATTTCCTCCTGGGTTAGGAAACCGATCCGGGACGGACCGGTGATGTAACGGCACCGCTTCGCCGGGAGTTCCCAGGCGCCGTGGCCGTCAGAGACCGTTTGGAAGCGTGCTGGCGTGAGTCGGCTGGTGGTGGTTTCGAGAATCGGAGCACAGCGCACATTGGTGCGTGAGCACCGGACGTTTCGAGTCCACCGTCAGACGGCCGCACCGGTAGCGCTTCCAGGCGGTC
>NZ_JANX01000559.1 GCF_000767795.1 Inquilinus limosus MP06
GAGGGGGGACTAAAAAGAAGACAAGCCGGAGAGGTCAGTCGCCCACCGGCGCCTGCTCGACATGGCCGACATAGACCTTGCGCAGGATGCGCAGCAGATCGGCCTGCTCCGCCACGCTCAGCATCGAGAAGAACTCGGCGGATTGGCGGCGGGCGACGGCACGCACCTGCTCGGCCAGGCGGCGGCCCTTGCCGGTCAGGTACAGCTCGCGCGCCCGCCGCTCCTCCGGCGCGATCTTCTGCTCGATGAGGCCGGCCTGCTGCATCTGGTCCAGGAGCCGGCCCATCGCCGAGCGGTCCTTCAGGATGAAATGCGCCAGCACCGAGGGCCGGATGCCGGGATTGCGGCCGACCAGCAGCAGCGTCGAGATCTTGCCGGTGCCGCCGGCCACCTGCAGCGGTTCCATCTGCCCGTCCAGGTCGCGGCTGACCAGCAGGTTGACCGTGCGGACGTAGAAGCTGAGCAGGTCGGTGAAGATGTCGAAGTCGATGTCCGAGAAGTCGATCGTCTTCGGGATCTGCGGATTGCGCCGCGGCCGGGCTCGGCCATCGCTCATGGCGGGCATCGCCGTCCTTGGTTTCGCTGGGGTGGGTCACGTCGAGGGTCCGCATGGTCAGAAAGGCGGCGGGTCGAGGCCGTCGCGGCGGGCGGAGCGCTGGTCGCGGATCCGCGACCAGGCCAGCATGACGCGGGGCATGAAGCGCATATAGGCGGGGGCGCGCTGCAGCGTCTCGACCGGCAAGGCGAGGTCCTGCGGCTTCGTGCCGGTCGCCCACTCCGCCAGCACCGTGCCCATCATCGTGCCGGTCGGCACGCCGCGGCCGGAATAGCCGAGCGAGGCGACCACGCCCGGCGCCAGGCCGTAGAGCCGCGGGAAGGTGCGCGGCTGCATGTCGAGCGCGCCGGTCCAGCTGTACTGGAACTCGATGTCGCCGAGCTGCGGCAGCAGCCATTGCAGCTTGCGGCGCATCAGATCGTGGGTATAGGCCGCGTCGGTGCCGCGCTTGCCCTCGACGAACAGCGAGGTCACCAGCCGCCCGTCCTTGTCGTATTTCCAGATCGAGATGTCGCGCCGGCTGTCGACCACCGTGTTGTTCTCCGGCGCGATGGTGCGGCGGACATTGTCGCCCAGCGGCTGGGTGGCCAGCACGGCGACGCCGAGCCGGGCGAAGCTCTGCTCCAGCCCCGGCCAGTAGCCGTCGGTATAGGCGCCGGTGCCGCACACCACCTTGTCGGCGAGGACGGATCCCGTCGGCGTCTCCACCCGCCAGCGCCCGCCCTGCGGCCGGATGGCGATGACCGGCGACCGGGTGAAGACCCGGGCGCCGCGCGACATCGCCGCCCGCGCGAGGCCGCGGGCATAGCCGAGCGGATTGAGATGCCCGCCCTCCGGATGGATCCAGCCGCCGCAGAAGCGCGGCGACCCGGTCAGGCGCTGGGCCTCGTCGCGGTCCAGCATCCGCGTGGCCTTGCCGACCGCCGCATACTCCCGGCACCGCCGCTCCAGCTTCGCCAGGGCGGCGGTGGCGTGGGCGGCGTGGATATAGCCGGTCTGCACCGCCTCGCAGTCGATGCCATAGCGGCGGATGATGTCGAAGACCAGGTTGGCGGCGTTGGTCTGCCGCTCGATCAGCCGTTCGGCGAAGGGCTCGCCCAGGATGCGCCGGACGGTCGCGATCTCATGGACATGGAAGGTCGGGGTGCAGTGGCCGGCGTTGCGGCCGGAGCCGCCATGGCCGATCTGCTGCGCCTCCAGCACCACCGCGCCGACGCCGCGCTCGCCGAGATGCAGCGCGGTGGACAGGCCGGTGTAGCCGGCGCCGATGACGCAGACCGGCGCGTCGACAGTTCCGTCCAACGCCGAAGTCTCCGGCGCCGGGGCCGCCGTGGCGTACCACAGCGACGGTTCGAGCGGTGTCCTGTGTATCATTTCCTCCCCGTTCCGGAAGAACTGACACAATTCCGATCGAGGAAGGCCATGTGCCGATTTTCGGCACATCATGCCTTCTTTTTCACCATTCCACGATCGCGCGGCACGCATCCGAATGATCGTCAGTCCGACACTGGACAATCATTCGATCGTTTCTTGGGAACCTGGATTTTGATTGTGATCGTCCATTATGGACGGAGTCAAGCGTTAAGTCCGGCAAATGTGCAACAGCGGGTCCGGTCGCGACCCGGCGCGGGCGGTCGGAGGTGTGTCCTTCCGGCCACGGATCCCGGCCAAGCTCGAAATATACATTTTTGTATGTATGTGACGATCAAAGCGCAGGCCTACGGTTCCGGTCGTCGCGGAGACCGGCCGACACGGCCATTGAGCCGGCCCGACCGTGCCTCCGGCGACACGGACCCTGGGAGGGAAAAGCATGAAGCAGGTCCTGCTGGGCGGTACGGCGCTGGCCGCTGCCGCCTTGATCGGTGCGATGCCGGCCTCGGCCGCCGATCAGAACGTGACGTCCGGGCTGCAGCTGAAGATCAGCGGATTCATCGCCGCGCAATCCGCCCTGGTGCTGACCGACACCCAGCACTCGAGCTTCGACCGCGACTATGATTTCCAGAGCGATGCGCGGCTGATCTTCGACGTCAAGAACGTCACCGATTCCGGCCTCGAATACGGCGGCCGCATCCGCTTCGACTCGATCAACCGGCGCGACAATGTCGAGGTCTCGCGCGTCTACGCCTATGTGAAGGGCAGCTTCGGCACGATCACCTTCGGCGACGCGCCGACCATCGCCGACGATTTCGGCTATGTCTACGCGCATGACGAGCTGGCCGGGGACATCGGCGCCGGCGGCGGCGATTTCGGCGACCTGCTGGACGGCGACTTCCCGCTCGGCGGCGGCAACTTCTACTCGATCGACCCGACCTATCTCGGCGGCCTGACCAACCAGGACACCCGCATCAAGTATACCTCGCCGACGCTCAGCGGCTTCAGCTTCGGCGTCGACTTCACCCCGGTGGTGGGCGGCGCGACCCATGCCGGCAATGGCGGCCGCAACGACCTGATCAACGACGCCAGCACGCTGTACGAGAACGTCGTCACCGGCGGCGTGAACTGGGAGGGCGACATCGGCGGCGGCGTCGATCTCCGGCTCGCCGCCACGGCTGCCTACGGCAACGGCGTCTCCACCGACAACAATCCGGAGCATCACGACCTCGAGGCCTATACCCTCGGCGGCCGGGTCAAGTCGGGCGGCATCGCCGCCAGCGTGGACTGGACTCATTATTCGAGCCTGTACCTGACCAGCAAGTCGGTGGACTCGGTGGTCGGCGATGTCAGCTACACCTGGGGCCCGTTCCTGGCCTCGCTGTCCTACGGCTATACCTGGGCCGGCAGCAACAACGGCCTGGTGCAACCCTACACCAACGCGACGGACCTGAAGGACAACCACCTCGCCGGCGCGAACCTGACCTACACGATCGCCCCGGGCCTCAACACCTATGCGGAGGTGATCTACGAGAAGCAGAACTTCCGCGTGGGCAAGGATTTCGAGAACGCCAACCTGCTGACCGGCCTCAACGTGGCCTTCTGAGGCCCGGATCGAGCCGTTCCGGCGGGGACATGGATGACCGGATGCGACCGACCGCTTCCAACGGCCTCTGTCTCTTTCCCTCCTAGGCTGCGATCGTGTCCGGCCGGTGGGGATGCGTGGTCTGCCCACCACGCATCCCCATTTTCATGACCGGCGTCAGCGGGCGGCGGCCAGCGGCCGGATCTCGCCGGTGCTGCCGTCGGCCAGGCCCAGATCGGTGACATGCGGCCCGGGGTTGCAGGCCAGGCTGGCGCCGACCACCGCCTTGAAGGTGCGGTAGGGCGGCTGCCAGTCGGCGATCCGGCCGGCCGCCGCCTTCACCGCGGCGAAATCGGCCGCCACCTCCGCCGCCGGGGCGTCGGACAGGAGGCCGCAGACCGGGAGAGCCACCTGCGCGGTCACCGCGCCGCCCTCGGCCACCGCCATGCCGCCGCCGGCCGCGATCACCGCATTGGCCGCCGCCGCCATGTCGGCCGGGTCGCGGCCGAACACGGTCAGGTTGTGGCTGTCATGCGAGACCGTGGTGGCCAGCGCGCCGCGCCAATGGCCCC